>JAITFE010000101.1 GCA_031281585.1 Bifidobacteriaceae bacterium
CCTCCACCAGCTGCGCCACCGCCCTGAACACCCGGTCCGGATCCGCCGACGCGGCGATCCTCCTCCGCCAATACACCAAAACCGTGTGGTCCGGGGCCGGCTCGTCCACCGCCAGCCCCAACGCCGCCTTCCACCGCAAGTCGAACCCGGCCCGCTCCTCAGCCTCCCGATCCGACAACCCCTCCAACGCCTGCAACAACAACATCGCCGCGACCACCGAGCCCGGAGTCGACGGACGCCCCCGCCCCGACGGGAACAAATCAGCGAACGACTCCTCCGGGAACAACGCCAACCGATGCTCGGCCAAGAACGAGTACACCGTCCCGGGACCAACCAAGCCCGGCGCGACCTCGCCCACCGCGAACAAACCCCCGACACCCCGCGAAAAACCCTGCATAACACAATTTTCCCAGGCCACACCCCAAAAACCGGCAAAACCCCCGGCGCGGCGCCAAACCGCCCCAGGATTAATCACCAGTGTCTTAGGCGGCGAGGTTGTGGCGTTCTGGATGTTGGTCGGATAGCCAGACGAGTCCGAGCCTGTCGGATTTGCTGATGACTCTGAGGGCGAGGATCGGGGCGAGGCCGGTTATGGTCCAGTGCATGCCGGGGCGTTTCGCCCGGCAGGCGACGACGCTGGCGCAGGCGGACTCGACGTTGCCGCTGCCGATGAACAAGTGCAGGTCTTCCTCGAAGTGGCGGTATTGCATGGCGGCGTGGTTGGAGGTGAAGTATTTCGCCTCTCTGGCGGCGGGTTTGGCCAGGTGGGGCGCGGTTCGGTCGAGTTTGAGGGCGGCCACGGCGGCGGCGATGGCGGGCGTGTCGCCTCGGTGGAGGTCGTCGAGCCTGGCGTCGACCCATTCGTCCCGCTCCTCCAACACGGGCTCGAGGAGTTTGCCGAGGTCGTGGATGTGCTCGGCGGCGTGGAACCAGTCGACGATCCTGGTCGCCTGGGGGTAGTCCCTGTCGGCGATGGTCTTTATCCACTTCGCGCCGTCGCCGAGCACGACGGGCTGGCGGATCTGGCCGACGCCGCGCCTTCTGGCCTCGTCCCGCAGGCGGGCGGCGAACTCGTCGCAGCCGTCGAACGTCGCCACATAGGACTGGGAGCCGGGGTCCTGGACGGGCTCCCCGCCCGGGCCGAGCCCGGACTGGGTGAACACCACCCCGATCTTGACCTCCCGGGTCTTCGCCCTCCCGTCGGGAGCCTTGCCGGACTCCGGGTTGACCTCCCGGGGCAGCATGGGCGCGCCCGTGCCGTCCATGACGATGTAAATCTTGTCCGGCGCGCCGGCGGCGAACGCCGGCTCCGACCGGCCCGCCCGCGCCAGGGCGGCCTCCCGGTCGATCCCGGCCTGGGCCCGGCGCCCTTGCGCGACGGCGACCCGGTTGACCGTCGACGCGGACGCGACCTGGTGGCCCGTGAACACCTCGATCAGCTTGGCGGCCCGCGCGTACGGCATCTCCGCCCCGGCCAGCGCCAGCGCCTTGCCCATGCCGGCCGACGTCTTCCCCTCCACCCCGATCAACGAGTCGAACGGCGCGAAACCCTCCCGGCACGCCCCGCATTGGAAGTACCGCCGCTCGTAGGCGATCGGCCCCGCCAAAGTGCCCACCGTCTTCGGGCGGACGGCCACCATCCGCCCCCGCGCCCCGCAGCCGGGGCAGACAGCCGCCGCCGGCTCGCCGCCCGCCGCCAAGGCGACCACCGCCTGGAGCAGCCCGGACGACGCGGCCGCCCCCGCGTCTTGCGCCAACGGCTCCAACGCCTCCAGAGCGCGTCCCCCGCGGTCGCCGCCGAACGCCTCCCGCCCCGCCGCGAACACTTTGTCCACGTCGGCCGCGTAAGCCGCCACCAGCGCCGCCTTGACCGCCCCCACGTCCCCGGCCGGGACGCCCGCGGGCGCGCCCGCCCCGGTCAAGACCCCCTTTTTTGCCGGCCCGGGCCGGCTCGCCCCATGGCGGCGGACGCCCGGTCCACGCAGATCTGCTCGTTCACCTCCACATAGTCCTCCACCAGCGCCTGGAACTGCGCGAACGAGCCCAACTCGCCGCGCACCACGTCCGCGTGCGCGGGCGGGATCGCCTGGCCCCTCGAGCCGCCCCCGCCCCTGGCCGTCCTAGTCCACTGGGTCTTCGGGCCGTGGCCCGGGTCGCCCGGCTTCGCGCAATGGCAGGTCTTGCTGCCGCACTTGCGCCACACCCGCTGCAGGCTGCCCCGCCTGAACGGCCCCACCCGCGCCATCCGCGCCAAGACCAGCTCCCTGAGATCCATCAACTCCTTCTCCGTCATCCCCTCGTACCGCGTCATCGAAGCGCCCCTTCCCCAGGCTGGATATGGTACCCATATCCAGCCTACCCGCCCACCAGCCCAAACCCGCCAACCACACAACCACGAGTCACACCCCGGGGCGGTTTGGCGCCGCGCTACCAACAAGCGCTACGCGCCATCTGCTGGTTTTGGGGGTGTGACCTGGGAGGATGGTTTTGTGCAGGGCTATTCGCGGGGTGTCGGGGGTTTGTTCGCGGTGGGCGAGGTCGCGCCGGGCTTGGTTGGCGCCGGGACGGTGTACTCGTTCTTGGCCGAGCATCGGTTGGCGTTGTTCCCGGAGGAGTCGTTCGCTGATTTGTTTCCGTCGGGGCGGGGGCGTCCGTCGACTCCGGGCTCGGTGGTCGCGGCGATGTTGTTGTTGCAGGCGGTGGAGGGGTTGTCGGATCGGGAGGCTGAGGAGCGGGCCGGGTTCGACTTGCGGTGGAAGGCGGCGTTTGTCAATGGCCGTTTTGACTTCCCTGTGGGTGGCCATTTGATTTCCCTGTGGGTGGCCAAGACGGGTCCCTGCCCGTGGCCATGTGATCTCCCTGTCCGGGAGCGGTCGGGTCACGCCAGGGGCATCACCCCGCGTCCGCCGGTCGCTTCGGCCAGGCGGTGCGACTCGCCCTCGGTCAATACCACGTGGGCGTGGTGCAGCAGCCGGTCCACGGCCGCGGTGGCGACGGTCTTCGGCATGATCTGGTCGAAGCCGGAGGGATGCAGGTTCGAGGTGACCACCACGGAGCGTTTCTCGTAGGCCGCCTCGACTATCCGGTAGAACCCCTCCGCCGCTTGGGCGCTGACGGGCAGCAGGCCCACGTCGTCTATCACGATCACGTCGGCCCGGCACACCTGTTTGACGATCCTGGACGCGGACCCGTCCGCGGACGCCTTGGTCACGAGGGCGCCCAGGTCCTCGGTCGTGAACCACGCCACCCGCATGTCCGCCTCGATCGCTTTGTGGCACAAAGCCTCCGCGAAATGGGATTTGCCGGTTCCGGACGGGCCGGCCAGGGCCAGGTTCTCGCGCCGCCCGACCCACTCCAGGGCGGCCAGCCCGTCCTGCGTGCCGGGCGGGATCGAGGAGTCCTGACGCCGCCACGACTCGAACGTCTTGCCCGACGGCAGGCCCGCCGCCCGCCGCCTCGCCTCCCTGGACGCCCGGTCCCGCCCGTCGATCTCCTCGGCCAGCAGCACCCGCAGCGCCTCGGCCGGATCCCAACGCTGGGCCCTGGCCGCCGCCAGCACCTCCGGGGCGGCCTCGCGCATGTGCGGCAACCGCATCCGCCGCAACGCCCGCTCCAACTCCTCGGGCAGCGGCGGCGCCTTGTCCGGGGCGATCACGACGCAGCCTCCCGCCCGAACAGCGGCCGCTGGCCCGTCAGCCGCCCGTCCTGGCCCAAGCCCGGCTCGCGCCCCGCGGGCGGGTCGGCTTTGGCCCTGGCCCGCGGAATCCGGGCGGCCGCCATCTCGGCGGCCCGCCTGACCGCCGCCTGGCCGGGCGTGGCCGCGGTCGCGAACCCCGCCCACGCCGACGTGCCCGGCTGCAACGCCGCCGACTCGGCCGCGGCGGCGTCCCGGGCGGGCGCCTCCCAGCCGTCGCCGCCCGCCGACAGGTGCTCCGCGATCGACGCGATGTCGCCGGAGCCGTACCGGCCGGCCAGCCAGGCCCGCTCCACCGCCTCGCCGACCAGCGCCCGCCCCCGCAACGCCGCCAACTCGACCGCCTCGGCCATCTTCGACTCGATCCGCCCCACGCCCGACGCGCACGCCTGGACCAGCCACCTCTCCGCGGCCGGCCCGATCTGGCAGAACGCCTCCTCCTTCTTCGAACGCGGCCTCGCCGCCAGGGGTTTGGGCGCCCCGTCCGGGGTTTGCGGATGCCCGGGGCAATGCGACAAATCGATCATCGGCCAGCCCGGCGTCGACGCCTTGTGCCGCGCCACCTCGACCAATCCCCGGCCCTCCAACCACGCCGGCGGCGCGTCCAGCGACCTCGCGTCAACGCACACCACCACCTCCTCGCCCTGCTGGCGGACCCGCGCCGTCGCGCCCCACAACCCGGCCGGCACGGAATAGCGCACCGACCCGAAGCTGACGGTCTGATCCGCCATCACCACCCTCGGCTCGCCCAGCACGGCGCTGTGCGGCGCCTCCGGCGCCGGACGCATGAACGACACCTCCTCGGCCAGCATCTCCACCGGGCGGCGCCGGGTCGCCGAATGCGGGCGGGAGTTCACCTTCTCCATGAACTCGCGGCACGCGCCCGCCAACTCCGCCATCGACGCGTACGAGCCGCGCAGGTTCGCGTCCTTCGGCACCAGGTCCGCCTTCGCGATCTTCACGCTCGACTCGACCCCGCCCTTCGACTGCGGGTCATAAGGGACGCACGTCCACACCTGCGCGCCGTAATGCGCGCCGAGCTCCACCATCAACGGGTGGCGCACCGGCAGGCCCGCGACATGGTTCGTCGTCACCGTCTTCGCGTTGTCCGTCAACACATACGCCGTCACCCCGCCGACCAGGCGGAACATCGAGTCCAAGCACGCCGCCAACGCGCCCAGCGCCTGATCCCAGCACGGGATCACCACCCGGAACCGGGACCACGCCACCCACGCCACGAACAACACCGTCTTGCGGAGCGTCCCCGTGTGGTCCGCCACCCTCGGCCCGTCGCCCCAGTCGAACTGGATCCACTGCCCCGGCATCGTCACCCACGGCCTGGTCGACCGGTGGTTCGCCAACCGGTGGCGGGCCTTCGCCGCCGCCACCTCCCGCCGGGTCGTCCGATACGAGCCCGCGAACCCGCACGCCGCGATCGCCTCATGGACCTTGTCCGCCCGCACCTTCCCGCCCGACGCCTCCACCAGCTGGTCGATCCGGTCCCGGTGGCCGTCGATCAGCCGGGACCTGGCCAACCGCTCGTCCGGGGCCATCCCCCGGGCGCGGCGCGCCACCGCCCGCCTCACCGTCTTCGGGTCGCACCCGGCAAGCTGCGCCGCCGAATGCGCCACCCCGGTCGCGTCATACGCCTGCAAAATCTCCATCACCTGTCTGCCATCCTTTTTCACACGTCCCTCCTCGGGGGTCTGCCATCATCAGCAGACGCAGCCTTCCGGGGAGGGACACTTCCCGTCAGCCCGACACGCCAGCCGGGCCACGGACGACAGGGAGATCAAATGGCCACCCACAAGGACACCCCATGGCCACTCAAAGGGAAATCCCCTGGCCACCCACAAGGAGATTATCTTGGCCACCGTCAGCGTCGGGGCTGGCGGTGGACGAGCCGGCCCCGGACCACACGGTTTTGGTGTATTGGCGGAGGAGGATCGCCGCGTCGGCGGATCCGGACCGGGTGTTCAGGGCGGTGGCGCAGCTGGTGGAGG
>JAITFE010000102.1 GCA_031281585.1 Bifidobacteriaceae bacterium
ATCAGAGACGCCCAACTGGGCGCCGGCAGCGCCACGACCACCCTGATCGCCCTCGCCTGGCTGACCGCGATCACAATCCTGTTCGCCGCCCTGGCAACGCTGGGCGGCAAGCGCCGCGCGACCCGCCCCTCCTAAAAGACCCGCCCAATGTTCACGTGTCGGCTTCTTATGGGCGTTTGTGTCTCACCGGGCCGGGGGTGCTGACTATCCGCAGTTATTGCGGTCGCTACAGAGGTTGATGCGGGTGGGTTTGCTTCTCGGAGCGGTCTTGTGCTCCCGCTTCGCGCGGGAGTCCACCCAGGCGAGTTCTTGGGCGGTCAAGCGAACGGAAACCACCTGCGACGGCTGGGCTCCGCGTCCCGGAGGGCCCCGGCCGCGCCGCTTGGGCTACTCACCGCCAATCCACCGAGGTGGGCGCAAACCGCCGCCGAGCGTCCGCTGCCAACCGCAGCCACACCTCTGCGTTGACCAGCAACAATGAACGCGACCGGCAATTGCCGACGGTCAGCGAATCTTGCCATTCAATGTCACGTAGCGCGCCGAATCGGAACCCGGCCACCGAGCCGATTGGTTGGCGGGGTGACGTCACTCGAAAGGCGGCATCTCCTCCACCAACCGCTCCGCGATGGCGACGATGGCACCGGCCGCGTCCGCGTCTTCCAGAGCATCGGCCGACTGCATGCTCGGTTCGTCATCGTGTGGATATTCCTGCCGATTGCGCCTTCGCCGCAATCGCTCGAACGGGCGCAGAACCCCTCCCATGGGAGGGTCAAGTTGCGCTCGCGCGGCTTCGTACACAGCCAGGTGACCACCCCGGCTGGTGGGGCGCAGCCCTTGGCAGACCAAGACGGCGACCAACGCTTTTCTGGCTGCGTCGTAGACCAAAGCCTCGGCACCTTCTGGGTCTGACTGGGCAGCGCTTCGCCCGGTCGCCAAGTGGTTGTTTGACTGACGCAGCAGCCGCGCAGCCATGCCGCGGTTGACCGGCACCGCCTCAAGCGATCCTTCCGCCAAGAGGGCGTCAATAGTTGAGCTCCCTTGCCCCCACCTCACGGTTCACCCACCGCCGGTCGTGCAAGTTCGAGAGCCGTCATGGGGCGTTCTTTGACGGTCTTCAGAAACGGGTCCTCTGGATCCGGATCGTTCCATCGCTCAGGGCTGACGCGCCGGATGTTGACCTCGCGGCGCAACCGGTCACTTGCCGCCGTGGCAGCCCGGTCCAACTCGTCCAGGCCGGCCCGACCGACCGCGATCACGTCCACGTCGTCGGGGATCGGTCCAAGTTCGCCTCGCCGCCGCGCCGCCCACGATCCGTAAACCCATGCCTGGTCAACGCCTGCGACGCCGCTCAGTATTTCCTGCAGCACCGGCACTGGCCCGTAGGTGACCGCCATCAACTCGGTCAGGGGAGCCGTGAGCACGCCCGCTTCCCCCCGACGCACCAAACGCATGTTGCCGTGGCGGCGATCCGCCAAAAGGCCCGACCGAACCAGACGATCAACCTCCTTGGCCACCGCCTTCACGCTGGCGCCAAGCTGAGCGGCTAGCTCAGTCACGGAGAACTCACGTTCCGGCGACAGGTAGGTGGCAGCCAAAATCCCGCCCTGCACGTCGGAGCGCAGAAACGGAAGCAACGCGGGAGCAGCAGTTCGCATAAGACTACCGTATAACAGGAGCCAATAGAGTCCACCATGCGGTCCGCGCGGCGCGCCTCCGGTCGACGCAACGCCGACAGAACGTCGCGATCACGCTCATCGCCTTGCCCTGGCTGACCGCGATCACAATCCTGTTCGCCGCCCTGGCAACGTTGGGCGGCAAGCGCCGCGCGACCCGCCCCTCCAAAAAGACCCGCCCAACAAGCGGAGCCACCGCAAGTTCGCCCAAGCAACCGGCCGAACCACGTCTTGACGCTGATCCATTCGCATGCCGAGCACGGCCCGCCGGAGCTGCAGCTGGCTCATCGAGTTATGGCAGGCCAACTTCCTTGGGTGGCCGACGGCGAGTTCCTGGCGGCCCTTGGCGGTTGGCGACAACAGCAATCCCGGGCACCGAGAGTCCCCGCTCCGCGAAGCCCCCCCCCCGCGACGGCTCCAGCAATGGACGTTCGACCCGGCAGCCTGATCTTCTCGCTGGTGGTCACCCTACTGAAGGTCAGTTCCGGCGAGCAGCGCTTCGATTTGGGCGCGGTTGTCCTCGTAGAACTGCCTCCCGAGTTCCCGCTGCACTTCCTGAACCGTGTCGAGGTAGTCCGTTTCCAGGCGGCAGTCGAAGTCGGCCAGGGCGATCGCCGCTTCGGCCCGCGTTCCGTCAGGGGAGGCAGCCGTGTTGGTGCCGCCTTCGCCGCTCGATCCGGTGGCCCAAGCCAAGCGCCAAGCGTGCTCCGGATTGGCGAACGCGCTGAAGCCGTTGGCCGGGTCGCCATCGGACGGCGCCGACAGATCCACGCCGCGGCTTGACATGCAGGTGCTCCATGCCTCCGCAGCCGCTCGGACACGAGGATCATTGGGCGTCATCTGTCTCCCGACCCCCTCCATAGCCACACGGAGCTCACGGTAACGTTCGTGAAATGCGAGGTCCAAGCCGTAGTCAGGCTCGGGATTGGCCGCGATTGCCGTGCCTGCGCAGCCCAGAGCGCCCGCCTCTGGATCGTTGCCCTCCATCGCCTCGTCGTAGGCGATCCGGCCCTCTTCCGTGAGAGACAGGCGATACTCGTCGTTCTTGGCGTTGGCCGCGGCTAGTTGTTCTGCTTGCTCTGCGGCGACGGTCTCGGGGTCCGGCGTCAAGTCGAGTCCGTAGCCGTGGGTGGCGACCAATTCGCGATCTACCGGCAAGTACGGGACGTGGACTATGTCTTGCGGCGGCGGCACCGGTTCGGCGTCAATAATGATGTCTTCATATTTGACCGGGTAGTACTCGAAGCCGTGTTCAGCCATGCATCCCGCAATGGCGTCTTGGACCACCGCATACCAGGCGCCCTTCTTGGCGATGAACGCTTCAATGCTCACCGAGCCAGCGCCGAGCGCGGAGAAGGGGCCGGCCAAGGGCGAGTCCTCCAGCGTCTGGCTTGCACGGGCAACGTACCCTTGGCCGCCGTCCCCTCCGAGCGGAACCTCAGTCGCGGCTGCGGAAGCGTTGGCCGATCCATTCTCCGCCTGCGGGACGTCTCCTCCTGGAGAACAAGCGGCCGTCAGAATTGCGAACCCCACCACAAGCGCTCCGAGACCCGTATTGCGTGGGGCGCAATATGCGACCGGGGAATGGCCGCTCTGCCGTTGGCTCATGCGTTGAGATAGTCGTGGCCGCAACACTGCTGGCCTTGCCCGGCGCCGCCCCAGAACAGCATCGCATTGTGGGTCTTGGGCCCGTAAACGCCGTCAAGGTCGCTCCCGGCGAACCCCAATACCGGACCGACTGGCGCCGCGCCCGCGCGAACTGTCTTCTTCATATCTTCCCCCGCCTCAATGAAGTACAGGCCGACGACGCTTGCCGCGCACACAATCCGCCCTGACAGCCATTTTACGTGCTCATCGACGGTCAAGTTGCCGCTGGCAGGGCATAGCATCCGCAGCTTCGCGTCAATGACGGCTCGGCGCTCAGCGGACCGATAGCGAATACGGGCGTCCTTGTGCGTCACCCCCAGCACCAGTTCCCCAGCTTTGGCGATCCATTCCACGTCCTCGACGTCGGTGCGTCCGAACATCTCTAGGATCGTCGTGGCGTCGAAACCTTCAGCTCGGAAGAAGGCCGGGACGGCGATACGCCCCAAACTGTGATCGACCAGAATCCTAGGCCGCGAGGGCGAGGTGGGTTCGGATGATGGACTCGACGTCATCCGCGCTGACCCCCATCTCATCCGCCACTGCGGACAGCTTCTCCCCGGCCTTGAACAAGGCGAGAATGTCCTCGATTCGCGCGCCGGAAGCCTCCGCTATTTGCTGGCCGAACGAGAAACGCGGATCAGCGACCACGGGAGTCTCACCGTAGGCGGTCAGGCGCACTCGGCCGGGCAAGTTGTCGTCGGTGTACATGATCGGTTTGAGCCCGATCTCGATAATTCCGGGCAGGCCGCCTTGGCGGTCCCGTGCTCGTTCCCTCTCAGGATCACCGCCCCTGGCCAGATTCATCAGGATGTCTCGGCCGTCGTGGGCAAGAACGCCCCGCTCCAGCATCCGGTCGCCCAACTCGCGGCGGACGGCCTCTATTCCGGAGGCGATGGCCTGCATCGAGAGTTTCCCCCTGCGCAGTTCACGGTACAACTGGGCTTCAACCAGTCCGATGAACGGCAGGCGCGGCCCTTTGCTCTCGCCCGGCAGCATGGTCAGCAGGCCCGGTTTCCGAGTCCAATACCTCAGCGTCTTAGCCGGCATGGCGAGGTGGGATGCGGCCAACGGGACAGTGTAAAGCGGCACCGTGAAGCGTGCGTCATCGATCATTGCCCATCCTTAGCTCGCCAGACGAGCCCATCATACGAACCGGGGGCATCACTTGCCCGGATGACGAGGCAATGGCTTGCCGCGCGTCAACCTTGGCCCCAAGGCTGTGATCAGGCACTTCGATCTGGCCGGCGACCGGCGATGCCGTGGCCGCCTTCGCCGCCACCACCCTGACCGCATTGGGCGGCAAGCGCCACCCGTCCCGTTTCTTCTGGCGAGTCAGTCGATCAGAGGTAACGGCGGACCGTTTCCCGGAGCGCGTCCGCATGCAGGTAGATGTCGCTCGCGGCGCCCAGCGGCACTCGGGTTTCCTTCTTGTCCGCGTCGAACAGGCCGAGGTACTTCTGCGCCCGGTTGAAGTGAAGCCGACATATGGGCTTCCGGTTGTTATCGTCCAGCAGTATGGCGAAATAGCTCTTGGCGTCCCGGTCCACGACCCGTTCGTAGGCGACGTCGCTGACCACGATCGCACGCACTATGGCAAATCCCTCCAACTCGTCGAGGGTGGTCTCAATCTCATCTTGGAGTTCCTTGGACTCCGCCTCCACCTCTGCCACGGCGATGTCGCTCGGCGCTTCGCCCCTGAGGGCAAGTTTCAGGCGTTCGTTCACTCGGTCGCTGACGAATTGTGCGCATGCCCTGGTGACAAGCTTGGCGAACGTCTCGCGCAAAGCTGGCGAGACCCTCCCTTGGTAGACGCGAGACACCAGCAACCGGACAAAATCATCGGTCGGGCTGGCGAATATCTCGCCCAAGGCACTCTTGAAGGCGGAAACGTACTTCAGTTCTTCGGCGGACGCCAGAACCGAATCCAGGTCGAAGGAATCCTTGGCCAGTTTCTTCAACTCGGGGACCACATGCGGATCAATGGCAAGCAAGTCGAGGCGCAGGAAGGGAGCCTCGTCCATCACGTTGGGCCGGTCGAGGTCGGTGTAAAACTCCCAAGTCCGCCCATTGGTCAGCGCGCCGATTCTGGCTTTTGACACCGCGAAATAGCGAGTCAACTGACTGGCATGGTCACGCTTCAGAGACTCCCCGATCTTTTTCGCCTCAACCAGAATTTGAACCTGTCCGTCCCGGACGATGGCGTAGTCGATCTTCTCGCCCTTCTTGATTCCAACGTCGGCGACGAACTCCGGGACCACCTCGGCGGGGTTGAACACGTCGTATCCCAGCACGCGGCCGATAAACGGCATGATGATCGCGGTCTTTGTCGCCTCTTCGGTCTGAATCGAATCCGCGTATTCGGCCACCCTGGCTGCCAGATCTTCAAGGGCGTCGTCAAACGACATGGGGGGAACCTCCTTGTGCTCAGCGTCTAACCTTACAGGTCCGGCCGCGCCGGACGGCCGCGAATCGCTCTGCGCGCAGCGTCGTTCCAACACCGCGAACACGTCGTCGGCCAACAACTGATTGTGGAACCGAGCGAACAGGCCCTGCCCTTTTCGCAAGAGCTTGATCGCTAGCTTGCGGGCCGCCGACACCACTGCGGGCGAGAGCTCTATGGGCCCATCTGCGTAGATTTGCCGGACAGTTCCAGCCGTCACGTAGAAGTTTCTCTGCCTTGCGAAGAGCTTCACGCGTAAGGGCAA
The DNA here is from genome assembly GCA_031281585.1 of Bifidobacteriaceae bacterium. Taxonomy (NCBI): domain Bacteria; kingdom Bacillati; phylum Actinomycetota; class Actinomycetes; order Bifidobacteriales; family Bifidobacteriaceae; species Bifidobacteriaceae bacterium. The sequence goes on from JAITFE010000102.1 coordinate 6,026, forward strand.
GCGGACGCCGCTGGAGACGTTCATGAACCAGATCTGCCGCCAGGCGCCACCAGGCCTCGCGCGCTCCTCGAAAGCCACAAGAACCTCGACGTTGTTGATGGACAAGGCGAACAACCGGCGGTGGTTTTGCGAGCGATTGGTCGATGGCATGGCCGTCAGCGACCAGAATCTGCATTCCGTCCGGTGGGGCCATGGAACGACTCGTTCCAGATACGTTGCGATTCCGTCAACTATGACCTCATAATCGCCGCGCTCACGCAATTGGGCATGCTGCTGCCTCATGCGGGTAGTGGGCGGGAACTGCTCTCGCGGCCCGAGCACCAACCCCGCATCGGTCCCAAGAAGCCATTCGTCCGTCAGCGCGTGGTCAACCACCAGGTCAAGCGCTGGGCTGATCTGGGGGAGACCGACCAGATCGATGTTGCGCAGGCAAATGCCTTCGCGCTCCTTGGCGTGAATGGTAGATCGTTCCAACCCGT
>JAITFE010000103.1 GCA_031281585.1 Bifidobacteriaceae bacterium
GCGGGAGCCCCGGGCGGGCCCAAGCCCACCATCAGCTTCACTCCCACCCTGGTGCCCATGAGCCGGGGCATCCTGGCCACGGTCACCGCCAAACCGGGCCCGCGGTTTGACCCGGCCAAGCTGCGCGAGCCCTGGGAACTCGCCTACGGAGATGAGCGCTTTGTGCGCCTGCTCCCGGAGGGTGAGTGGCCCTCGACCGCGCACACGCTGGGCGCCAACACGGCCCTGATCCAAGTCGTTTACGACACGCGGGCCGACCGGGTGGTCATGGTCGCCGCCATCGATAATCTGGTCAAGGGCACCGCCGGAGCGGCGATCCAATCCATTAACCTGGCATTGGGCTTGCCCGAAGAAACCGGCCTCGAACTGAATGGAGTCGCGCCATGACCGTCACCGCACCACAGGGCTTCAGGGCGATGGGTCTGGCCGCCGGCATCAAGGCGAGCGGCGCCAAGGACTTGGCTTTGGTGGTGAACGATGCCGTCGCCAGGGTCTCCGCCGCCGCCGCCGTTTTCACCGTCAACCGTTTCGCGGCCGCGCCCGTGCTGGTCAGCCGGGAGGCGATGGCGCTGGCGGAGGGAGGCTACTCCACGCCCAGGGCGGTTCTGCTGAACTCGGGCGGCGCCAACGCCTGCACCGGCCAGGCGGGCTATGACGACGCGAGGCAATCCGCCGGGGCTCTGGCCAGGCGCCTGGGCCTGAAACAGGAGGAGGTCTTGGTCTGCTCCACGGGGCTGATCGGGGAGCGGCTGCCGTTGGGCAAGCTGCTGGCCGGCATGCACCAAGCGGTCGTCGAACTGTCGGACAGCGAAGCCGGCGGCCAAGCGGCCGCCCAGGCGATCATGACCACGGACACCGTGCCGAAGACCGCCGTCGTCAAGAGCGAGGCTGGCGGCTACGCCATCGGGGGCATGGCCAAGGGCGCGGGCATGCTGGCCCCGGAGTTGGCCACCATGCTGGTGGTGATCACCACGGACGCGCTGATCGACTCCCCGGCGGCGCAGCAAGCCCTTGAGGAGGCGTGCCGGCTCTCGTTCAACCGGATCGATTCGGACGGCTGCATGTCCACCAATGACACGGTCATCCTGTTGGCCTCGGGCGCGTCGGGGCGCCAGCCGGACCCCGCCGAGTTCACCGCGCAATTGACCACCCTGGCCCAGGACCTGGCCAGACAGTTGATCGCGGACGCCGAAGGGGCGCACCACGAGATCGCGGTCAAGGTGACCGGCGCCCTGACGGAAGACGGGGCTCTGAAGGTGGCTCGCGGCATCGTGCGCTCAAATCTGTTCAAGACGGCGGTGGCGGGCGGGGACCCGAACTGGGGGCGGATCCTGGCCGCGGCGGGCACGGTGCCGCCCGAGGACGCGCCGTTCGACCCGAACCGGGTCGACGTGACGATCAACGGTGTGATGGTGTGCCGAAACGGCGGCCTGGGCGAGGACCGGAGCAAGGTCGACTTGAGCCGCCGCCAGGTCGAGGTGGTGGTGAACCTGAACGCGGGGCCGGAAGAGGCCACCATCTTGACGAACGACCTGACGCACGAATACGTGGCGATCAACGCGGACTATTCCTCATGACGGACTTCGACACCCGCACGGACCTCAGGCCGGACCAGAAAGCCGAGGTCCTGATCGAGGCGCTGCCGTGGCTGGAGCGGTTCGGCGGCGCGGTCGTGGTGGTCAAATACGGCGGGAACGCCATGGTGGACGGCGCGCTGAAGGCGGCTTTCGCGGAGGACATGGTGTTCTTGCGGCGAGTGGGGCTGAGGCCGGTGGTGGTGCATGGCGGGGGCCCGCAGATCAACCAGATGCTGCGGCGGCTCGGGATCGCCTCGGAGTTCCAAGGCGGCCTCAGGGTGACCACGCCGGAGACCATGGACGTGGTGCGCATGGTGCTGACCGGCCAGGTCAGCCGCGAATTGGTGGGCTTGATCAACGCGCACGGGCCGTTGGCGGTGGGCATGTCCGGCGAGGACGCGGCCCTCTTCCAGGCCCGGCGGCGCACCGCCAACGTGGACGGGATCGAGATCGACGTGGGCCTGGTCGGGGACGTGGTCCGGGTCAACCCGGGCGCTGTCCGCGATCTGCTGGAGGCGGGCCGGATCCCGGTGATCTCAACGGTCGCGCCGGACATCGGGGATTCCTCCCAGGTGCTCAACATCAACGCGGACACGGCGGCCTCAGCCCTGGCGGTGGCCCTGGGAGCGCGCAAACTGGTGATTCTGACTGACGTCGAGGGCCTGTACCGAAACTGGCCGGACCCGTCCAGCCTGATCCACCGGCTGACCGCCGCCGAATTGGCGAAGCTGATGCCCGCCATGGAGAGCGGCATGCGCCCCAAGATGGAGGCGTGCCTGCGCGCCGTGCGGGCCGGCGTGCCCCAGGCCCACGTCATTGACGGCCGCCAGCCGCACTCGCTCCTGACCGAGATCTTCACCGACGAGGGCGTGGGCACCATGGTGGTGGACCCGCCCGCGCCCGTTCCCGCCAAGGAGACGCCCGATGCCGTCCAATGACGCCGCGCTCGCACAGTACCGG
>JAITFE010000104.1 GCA_031281585.1 Bifidobacteriaceae bacterium
AGATAGTCGCAGAACATCCGCAGCGTCATGTGGTAGCCGCGGATGGTCGACAGCGCGAGCCTGCCCTGGCCGGAAGTCAGCGACACCGTGAACTCCTCGACATCGGCCGCGGTCCACTCCCAGGGATGGCACTGCGCGAACTCGCCGAACCGGCGCACCAGGTTCAGCCTCGAACTCACCGTACTACCACCGAGCATCCTAGAGCGCTGCTGGTTCGCCCAACCCGCCACCATCGCGTCGAACACCGCCGCCGGCTCGTTCAAATAGGTGACGCCGGACGCCAACTCCAGACCCGCCGAACCAAGATGACGCTCCACCAAACCCCCACACTAGACGCAACAATGATGCGTCTAATGCAACCGCACCGGCCAGGCGAGCGTCAAATCAACGGTGTTGGCACACTCCCGGAGGGGGCATAACGTACCGCATCACGACCGAAATGATGCATCTGCTGCAATAAATCCTCTTCAACCTCGAGATGCCAGACGTGTGGGTCCGGGTCTGGGTCTGGGTCTACGCGGCGAGGGCGTGAGCGGCCCGAAGAAGCGGCATTGTCTGCGGTCTTGTGGTCGAGCGCGTGAGCGGACCGTACCCGCGCCTGCCGCCTGGTTGGCGTGGGCGCGAGCGGCTCTTGCCATGTCGTGGGTGGCGTCCGCGAAGTCTTCGAGAGCATGATTGTCGCGATGAACCTTCACACCGATCCGGTGGCTCACGGGTCAGGCGGCCGGCTTTCGACGCCTCGCGCGCCTGGGAAACGCAGGCCCGGCGGCCGCGCCGCTGCAGCGCGCGCAGTGACCGCGGCCAGTCTGCAGGGCCCGCCAAGCGGCGTTCGCGGTTCGGATCTGCCGCAGACTGGTTGGCGGCGCGCGCTTCGGATGAAGAGCGCCAGCATCGCGGCAAAGGCAGGCGCTAACTCGAAGACGCATGCGGTCGTCGCTTTCGGACTGGCCGTCCTCAGCGGCGTCGCCTTCGGCTTGATCTCCATTCCTTTCGGCACTGATGAAGTGTCTGCGGTAAACGGCGCGGCAGACCTGCGCGCAGTCCTCGCCGAAGGTCGGATCGCGCAGGTGGTCTCGGGCTGGGAGAGCTACCCCGGCGAGCTCTACACGCCGGCGGACTTCGCGGAAGGTGTCGCCCGCGACCTGGTGAAATGGGAGAACGGGTACGGCGTGGGTGATTCCTTCGGCACCCACCGGCTGGTCCTTCTGCTGCCGCCGGGAGAAGCGGTCGCCTTGAGCTTTCCCTCGGTGGACCACGCGACCCGGGTGTACATCGACGGTGAACTCGCGGGAGAGGTCGGGACGGTCGGCGCGACCAAGGAAACCACCACGCCGCGCGTCGCGGAGTGTTACTTCATTGTCACGGATGAAGACGGCCGCGCCGAGCTTGTCCTGCAATACGCGAATTTCCAGCACAGGCGCGGCGGCGACCCGCCAACGCTGACGATCGGGTCGCCGCAGGACCTGCAGAAGGTGGCGCGTCAGGCGGTGGTCTCGCAGACGCTGATCGCCGGACTGCTGTTGGCCGCGTTCTTCTATCACCTCGCCATGTTTTTGTTCTACGCGAGCCGCCGGGCGTCCTTGTATTTCGCGCTTCTCTGCCTGGCGTTCGCGATCCGAGCGATAGTGCCCAGCCTAATAACCGAGCGCTGGCCCAACTACGATTGGCCGTCGCTGCTGCGGGCGGACTATGTCCTAATGTTCTCCGGTGCCGCTCTGCTCATGCTGTTCTTCCGCAGCTTCTTCCCTGAGCTTCTCTCAAGGCGAGTCCTCTGGACCGTTGCCGCGGTGCTGGCGCTGTACGACCTGGCCGTCCTGGTCTTGGACACGGCCCAATCGTCATATTTGCTCGTGTTCGTCCAGCCGTTGTGTGTCTTGGCCGTGGGCTACATAGCAATCAAGCTGGGACTTTCACTGAGGACGGGGGGCTTGGAAGTCCGCCTTGCTTTCGCGGGGATCGCCTTTTTCCTGGCAACGGCCTTGAATGACGTGCTGTACCTCAACAAGCTTCCGAGCCTCGGAATGAACCTGATGCCTGCTGGGATCGCCGTGCTCACGCTGGCGTACACGGTCATCTTGACTGTTGATTTCGCCCGGAGCCGGCGCCAGCTGACGGCGGCGAGGATCAGCGAAGAGAGGATGTCGATGGACAAGGCTGCCCTGGAGGCGCAGAGCCGGCTGAAGACCGAGTTCTTGCAGGACATTAGCCACGAGATGAAGACGCCTCTGGCCGTCGTGTCCACGAGCGTCCTCAATGCCGACGACTTATTGGACTTCGGTGGGGACAGGGACGAGATCCGCGGGAGCCTGCGCCGGGCGCAGGCAGAGGTCATGCGGATGGCGGCCATGGTGGACGCCGCGATGGCATTCTCATCCGCCAATGAGGCTGGCCAGCGGATGGAGGCGCTCGACCTCGGCGGTCTGCTCAGGGCGGCCGCTGACGCTTCTCGTCCCTTGCTGGAGAGGCGTGGGAACAAGCTGGCGCTCGAGATCCCGGCCCGGCTGCCGCCGCTGTGGGCAGACCACGAGGGGTTGTCGCAGGTCTTGTCGAACTTGCTGTCCAATGCGAACCGGCACACTGAAGGCGGCCGTATCGAGGTAACCGCGACGTGCGGCGAAGCGTCGGTGACGGTGACGGTCCGCGATGACGGGGAAGGGGTGGACGATGCCGTCCTTCCACGCGTGTTCGACCGCGGCGCTTCGACCGGCGGGACCGGCTTGGGACTGGCGATTTCCAAAGCGGTCATCGACGCTCACGGCGGGCGGATCTCGCTGTCGAACAACCCCGGCCGCGGGGCATGTGCCGAGTTCCAGCTACCCATTCCGGCCAACGGGGATGAGGCTCAACGTTGAACGGGAACACGAGCGGAACAACGGACAGGCCGGCGGCGAACGGGGTCACCCTGCTCTTGGTCGAGGACAACCCCGCCGTCCAACGCAACAACCGGGCGATCCTCGCCAGGCGCGGCTACTCCGTCCGGGAGGCGTCGGACTTGACGCAGGCGCGCGCAGCTGTCGCGGAGGAGGAACCGGATGCGATCATCTTGGACATCATGCTGCCGGACGGCAGCGGACTCGATTTCCTGACCGAGTTGCGCCGCGGTTCCCGGATCCCGGCGTTGATGCTGACAGCGCTGGGAACGCCGGCAGACATCGCACGGGGATTGCGCGCCGGCGGCGACGACTACCTGCCGAAACCCTACGATTTGGATGTCTTCTTGGCCCGGGTCGAGGCGCTGCTGCGCCGCGCGAGGCAGGTGCCGGAGTCGGTGGTGGCGGGGCGGTTGCACTTGGACGTCACGGCGGGCCAGGCGTTCTGCAACGGCGCGGATCTGCTGCTGACGCAAAAGGAGTTCGCTTTGCTGCTGCTGCTCGCGCAGAACGAGAACAAGACCCTGGACGCGGAATACCTGTACGAGAGGATCTGGAAACGGCCTGCGGTTGGCGACACCCAGGCAGTCAAGACGGTCGTGTCGCGTCTGAGGGCAAAGCTCGCCCGGACCGGATACACGATAGTCGCCGCCCGCGGCGAGGGGTATCTGTTCGAGAAGTGGTAGTGCGGCACGCGCCAGGCGGGGTAGCCCGCTGCGAAGGTGGCGTTTTCGCAACCTTCAGCCTTCGCTGCTGCGCCAGCGGCTAGCTTTCCTAATAGCTTCGGGCTCCGTCACCCTGTGCCTGCCGAGCCGCGTTGTCGCGCCCCGGTGAGCAGATGGGGGCGGCACCTAACCCCCGGAGTCCTGCGGTGCCCGCAGAAACGGCGACAAGGCAAGGCGGTTGGAAGTGGAACAGTCGAACAGGCGCGGCGCGCGGCGCCGGATAGCGGCAATCCTGGCCGGGGTGATGCTGGTACCGGCGGCGCTGCTGGCGTTCCCGCCCGAGGCGGCCGCGGCGGGGCCGAGCAACGTGAGTTCTGTGTCCAACGACACGTTCGCGGCGCTCAGCCTGCAGACGGACACCGGCGATGTGGAGGCGATGATCGCGTCAGGGGCGCCCACAACGGAGGACCCGATAGCGCTCAACACGGTCTCCGAACTGTTCGTGGGGGCGGCCGGGAACGTCTACGACTTCACCAGCCAAAGCCCCACGGGCCTGCCGGCGGCGACGAAGACCATCAAGTCGTCCTTCAGCGGCGAGAACACCCATGTCCGCAGCGTCGCCTTCGACCCGGACGGGGACGCCAAGAAGAACTACGTCGCACAAGTCTGCGGCGTCAGCGGGTCCAAGACCACGAGCCTCTATCTGAACGCCGTGGACGGCACAACCGGGAAATCCTCCTCGACGGCGATCGGAATGTACTCGTTCCCCATCACTTATCACGACGCGGGCGCGTTCTTGTCGATCACGGCGGGCGACTTCGACGGCGACGGCAAGGACGAGGTCGCGGTGTTGACAGCCGGGGCCGCAGCCTATCCGGGGGGACCGAAGGTCTTGCCTGGTCCGCAGGCGGTGGAGATCTACCGCGTCGACACCGCCGGCAACGGGTCGTTCACGCTGCTCAAGTCCCAAACCGTCCAGAATCTGACCACTGGCCGCCAGCCAGCGGTGCCTTTTCTGTACGACGGTGAATACGAGTCCGGCAGCAAGGCTTACGAGTATTTCTCCGTCAACCTCGCAGCCATTCCCGCAGCTGGCGACGCGCGCGACGCGCTCGCCATAGCGGCCAGTTACACGCGCCACGCGGAAAAGAGCAAATACGCCACGGCCGCCAGGGGAAACAACACCTACGGAAGCTCCGTCATCTCGTTCTGGTACGACATCGGCGGCGACAGTGAGCGGCTTGCGACCGAGGCGCTGGAGGACCGGTGGTCGAGTTCCTACGGCACCGACGATGCCGCCAACCCGCATTTCGAGCAGATGCTCTTCCCGTCCGTCGCGGCTGGTGACATCAACAACGACGGCGCGCCGGAGGTCGTGGTCGCCGGCTATCGCATCAAGGAGGCGGCCTCGTACCACGGAAGCCGCAGCCTCGACAAGGAACGGTTCCTGATCACGCATTACGCCTACGATGGGACGAACTTCGCCAAACAGGCTCCCATGCAATGGGTGGACATGAAACGCGGCGGGGCGCACGGTAGCGCCGCCGATCTGGGCAACGGCATTTTCAACAACTCGGGCGACTACGGGCAAAACCCGCTCGCCCTGACGATCTTCGCAGAGCGCGGCTCCGCCTACGCCAAGTCGGTTTTCGCTGGCGGCTATGTGCTGGCCCTGCCCGACCCGACAAGGGCCGGCCTGGGCGACACCTCCGAATACGCCATGGGGATGTACGGCGGCTACGACACCAACCCCGACCAGTTGGCCGCGGGCTCCTCCGACCCGAACGCCGTGTTCCGCATCCGCTACGCCACTCCCCTCTACAGCTCGATTGACGCCAATCGCAGCAGCGCGCAGAACAGGGCAGTCGCCGAGGCCGTGGCCGGCAACTTCACCAACAACCCGGATGGCCGCGAGCAGGTGGCGTTCACCTACTTCATCAAACGCCAGGGCTCGGCCAAGTACGACGCCGACCTCTGTTTCCTGTACCTGAAGGGCCAGGCGACAGACGAGGTCGAGAACGCGAACGGCGCCATTCCCTCCGTCGTCGCGTTCTGGCACAACCTGGTATACAACGAGACGAAGGCCGCTCCGTTGACCGTCGCCGCGCCGGACGTCCACAACGACTCGACCATCGTGAAATACGACAAGGCCAAGGCACCCGCCTTCTACTTCTCCGACCCGCAGATCTCCGCGGTGCTGCAAGCCGCCCCCTACTTCGGCGAGCTTCAATACGACGGCTCGCCGGACACCGTGATCACCAGGACCAACGGCAAGGACGAGACCCTGGATCACGCGGTGACTGTCACCGCCGGCACGCTGTTCGGCATCGACGTCGCCGTCTCCGGCGGCGCGGGCGCCAGCGTGGAACTGTTCGAGTTCGAGTTGATGGCCAAGTTCTCCGCCTCGGCGGGATGGCAGAACCAGACCACCTACACCCATTCGACCAGCACGAGTTATTCAACCGGCTCGAATGACACCGTGGTGCTAACCATGACGCCGTATGTGCGCTACTACTACCAGCAGTGGAACCCGGGCGCCGGAAAATGGGAGAGCGCGTTCGTCGACGTCCCCTCCGCTCCGCGCCTGAGCCAGGTGTCAGTGGACGCCTACGACCGGATAGCGGGAGACAACGGCTGGCGAACGATCCGCGACAGAGTTTTCGGCGGCTCGGTCGCCGGGGATCCGGGCACCTACGGCAGCGCCATGCCTGAGACGTGGAACATCTACGACAAGAAGAACGCCGCCCGCGAAGTCTGGTTCGACACGAACGGGAACACCGGAGCGAAGACCAGGTCGATCAACCATGAGCAGAGCCACGGCAACGGTGTGACCTGGGGCGCCTCGGTCGAGCTTGAGGGCACCATCAAGGTTGTCGCTGGCAAGGGCGGCCTTCACGGCGGCGTCGCCTACACGGGCGGCTACATGTGGAGCCAGTTCGAGGCCGTCAACTACGAGGGCACCGTGCCGAACATCGCTGACGCCGATGCGGCGACCTACGGCTTCGAGTGGGACTTCGGCACCTGGTTCACCAAGATGTCGGACAGCCGGGAAAACGTGCGGATACTGTCCGATTACCTGGATAACACCGACCAGGACCACGTGAAAGACATCGTCGAAGAGCAGGGCCTCGACACCCTGGTGTTGGGCTACCGTGTCAAGAACGCGAAGCGGCCGCCCAAAGCGCCGGAAGTCTCCGTGGACGGCACCACCGAGGATTCGGTGACCCTGGCGTGGAAACCCGTCGCCTCGCCGGACGTCGTCAACTACGAGGTCGGGCAAATCGACCTTGGAGCGACCTATCTCATCGCCACCGTCGACCAAGCCACAGGCGGCGTTTTCCGGTACACCGACAGCCCGCTACTGTCCACCACCACCTACCAGTACGTGGTGCGCGCGTGGGGATACTCCAACGGCACCCTGGTCGCCGGTGCGTGGAGCGACCCCGTCTCGGCCAGAACCAACATGACGGGCGTCACGGCAACCGTGGCCCCGGACCCTCTGGAACTAAGAGCGGGGCAATCCGGGACGTTCACCGTGACGCCGCCCACCGGCGCGACAGGCGTCGCCTACCAATGGCAGCACCGGAAAGCCAGCGGCATGTGGCAGGACCTGACCGGCGCGACAGGGGCGTCCTTGACCGTCGCGGACGCGGGAATCGCTGACGAGGGCGAATACCGCTGCGTTCTTGAGGGAAGGATCTTCGGATTGAACGGGATGACCGTCTACAGCGACGCCGCCACGCTCGCCATAGTGAAACTCGAGACGCAAACGACATTGGCAGTGGCCCCGCAAACCGGCATCGCCTCCGACACTACGGAGACCTCCGCGACAGTGGAAAGGCCGTATGCCGCCCAGGTCTTGCTGAAGTGGGGAACGGGGTCTTACGAGTTGTTCACAAGCCCCGAGATCGTCAACGCCAGCGGCGACAACCACATCATCCTGAAAGATGACAACGGCTACCATGTGCTCGGCGCTTTCGAAAACGGTGTGACCGCCACGAACAGAGGCACCACACCAACGCTGGCCGATATCCAGGGCATCATCGACGCCGCCCAAAGCGGCCAGCAAGCGGGCTCGAATGACTTCGGGACGACCGTGCCCGCTGATATGACCCAATGGGTGGTTCAGTGGGAAGCCGACAACCCGGGCTACTACTTGCAGATGAGCACGGCGATCAGCCAAGTCGCGCCCAGGTTCTACAACTACACAGACGGGAAATCTCCCTATGGCGACTCCTTCACCCCTGAGATTCTGAACGGCGAGCCCGACGAGATCGTGACGGGGACCTTCAAACTCACCGACACCTACACCACGCCGTCGCAGACAAGCGAGCTTTACCACGCAAGGTTCGACGGCTGGTCCGCCGACCACCGGCTCTACGTGACCGATGTCCCCAGCGACTTCTACATCGCGGACTACCCCTATCCCTACCTGTACACCCTGTACACGCCTTACGGCAACACGAGTATCGCTGGCGACGGCACACTGGTCTACCCAGACACAATCGACTTTGTCGACTGGGACCGCCTGGCCGGCAATCAAGGCACCAATGTCCTGGGCTACAGCAGCGTGGACGACCAACGGATCGACTCGAGCAGTCTCCTGGGTCTCACGGTCCCCATGACCGGGTCGCTGCTTGAGAGCGAACTTGTCACCACGCCAGGCGACGAGGTGACGCTCACCGCGACGCTCGCTGGGAAGAACCACACCGAAACACCAAGAGGCACTGTCATCTTCACGGTGAGCGACAAGTCTACGGGCGCAGTTGCCGCGCGGCTCTCCGGAGAGTTGGACGCAGGCGGACAGGCGACAGCGACCTTCACCGCCCCCTACGCCGGCAGCTTCATAGTCACAGCGAACTACGGCGGCAACGACCAGTTCTATCCCAGCAGCGACAGCTTCAACGCCTACCACGCCTCCTCTCCCAGCAAGTCGTCGTGGCTCACGCTGAACCCGGACAAGACCGCCATCACCTACGGCGAAGAAGTGACGTTCGCGCCCGAGCTCTGGACCATGGTCGCAGGCGGAGCACCCACCAGCGCGGTCGTGGCGTCCGCGGACACCGTGTACAGCGTGACGCTGGACGGCGAGGACGTGAAACTGCTGGATGAGGGCTCCGGAGCCAGCAGAATCCCCGGCGCGATGAACGTTCCCGGCGTGTTCACTCCACGCGAAAGCGGCGTGTACACGGTGACCGCAAGCTACACGCCTGTGGACGAGATGTACACGGCATCGGCCGTCATAACCGTTGCGAAGAAGACCCTGACTGTGACGGCGGGCTACTCTGGGCCGGTCACCGCCAACATGCAGGTCCAGGGATACGACGGCCTGTACGCGTCGTTCGACTGGACCGAGACCATCAACGCCACAAGGATAGAGGGACTGGCGCCTGGCGACTCTGCGGGCGGCTGGCTGTTCGCGTGCGAACTGGAGACAGCCATGCCCGGCCTTGGCGTCTTCAGGCCCATCGGAACGCACACCATCAGCGTGCGGCCAAACGAGACCTGGGCCGCCGCCCACGCCGAGCTGGCCAAGAAATACGATGTCGTATTGGTGCCGGGGACGTTCACCGTGCTGCCGCCGTTCTACAGCATCACGTACAACGCGGGGGCGAACGGCGCGCTGGCGGTCTCCACCGGCGGCGGCGCGCCGCTGGCGACCGGCGCGACGGTGCCCTACGGGAGCGCGTTGGCCTTCGTCGCGAACCCCGACCCCGGGTTCGTCGTGGACTCGTGGACGGTCACGGTGGGCGGCGTGGACCGGTCAGCCGACTACAGCGCGGTGAACGCGATCACCGTGGACGCGACGGGGGACGTCTCGGTGGGCGTCGCGTTCGCGCAGAAGACCGCGTTGGTTTTCGCGGACAGCGACGCTTACGACATTCCGAGCTCCACTGTGGGGTTGGCGGTCTCGCCGGTCGATGTGTCTGCCGGCGTGTCGGGCGGAGTGCGGCCGTACACGTTCGCGGCAACCGGGCTGCCGGACGGGGTGTCGATCAGCGCGGAGGGCGTCATCGGCGGCACACCGCTCTCTGCGGCGGCCGGCGGCACCGCCGCCATCACGGTGACTGACTACGAGGGCTCGACGGCTAGCATCGAGATCGCGTACGGGTCCGCCTCCGCCGCGCCGAACCCAATCCTCGGCGGGAGCGCCACGATCGACGGCACGCTCCGGTACGGCGAGACGCTGACAGCGGTGACCGCTGACCTGGCCTGCACGCCGCCCGTCGCCGACCTGGGAACGCTGGCATACCAGTGGCGATCCCTTGAGGGCGGTGCTTCCGCAGACCTGCCAGGCGAGACCGGCCCCACCCACGCCATCACTGGGGACGACATCGGGAAGCGCATTTCCGTGACCGTCTCGGCAGCGAATTGCGCCGACGCCTATTCCGCCAGCCAGATAGCCAGCGCGTGGACAGACTTGGTCGGCAAGGGCATTCCCGCCAACGCGGCCGGTTCGGCGGGCGTTACCTACGCGGGCGACGGGTTCGACCTGACAGCCATCGGCGGCCTGTTCACACTGGATCCAGGCGCCGGCGCGCGGACGCACACCATAGAGGCGGGCGGAACAGGCGAGGGCATGATCGGCCCGGACGGCAAGACCCTGACTGCGACCAGGGCGGGCACGTTCGCCATCGGCCTTGAGACTGCAGAGACGGCTACCCACGAGGCCGGTTTGAAGACTGTCGCTCAACTGGTCGTGGTCAAGGGCGCCCAGGCGGCTCCCACGGGTCACGGCGCCGCCGACGCCACCACCCACGGCGGCAGCGACGGCAAGATCACGGGCCTGGCGGCCAACACGACCCACGAGTACAGCAAGGACGGCGGTCCCCACTCGGCGGCGATGTCGAACGCCGCCGGGGAGATCACCGGCCTGTCAGCGGGCGCCTACACGGTGCGGTTGGCGGCGACAGACTTGTACGACGCGAGCCCGGACTCGGCGCCCGTCGCCATCAGCCATCCACCGGCGCCTGACACCACCCCGCCCACGGGCGAGATCGCCATAGGCCTGAACCAGTGGAGTTCGTTCGCGGGCAACGCAGGGTTCTCGGTGTTCTCACGGAACGCCCAGACAGTGGTTGTCACCGCGGACGATGACGTCGCGGTGGATTCCGTCGAAGCCTTCACCTCCGGGACGGCTTATGCGTCCGCCGCCGCCATTCCCTCCGATGCCGCCTGGGTGGCGTACACGGCACCGTTCGCCCTGCTTCCGGACGCGAAAGTGTATGTCTACGTGAAGATCACCGACACTTCCGGCAACGCCACCTATCTGCGTTCGGACGGGATAGTGCTCTACACCGACTCGGCGGCGGACACGGCGGCCATATCCCACACCAAGGGCACGGGCCAGGACAAGGCCGCCACCGTCGTCTTGAACGGCAACACTGTCGCAGGCGTCAAGTCCGGGAACGACCCACTGGCCGCCGGCTCCGACTACACGGTGGTTGCCCAGCAGGGTGCCGCGACCATCACGTTCGCAGGGGCGTGGCTGGAAAGCCTCCAGCCCGGCGAGCACACGCTCGAGATCCGCTACAACCCGCAGGGAGAGGCCTACGTTAACGGTCCGGGAAACGACGAGCCTGCCACAACCGCGATCCTGCTGACGGTGACCAGCCCCTTGGGGCCCGCCACCTACACGCTGATCGTGAATAACGGGACCGGCGGCGGCGACTACCCGGCTGGCGCTCAGGCGGCGATCACCGCCGACGCGCCGCCCGCAGGCAAGGTCTTCGACCAGTGGACAGGCGGAAACGGCGGTGTCTTCGATGACGCGACCAGCGCGAACACCATTTTCACGATGCCCGCCAACACCGCCGCGGTCACCGCCGCCTACAAGGACGCGATTGTCCCGTTCGTCCCGGTCGCGGGGATCACGGGGGTGCCGGACACCGCCACAGTGGGGACGCCCTTGACCCTGTCTGGGACGGTCGAGCCGGCCAATGCCACGAACACCGCTGTCGCCTGGAGCGTCAAGCAGGCGGGCAGCACCGGGGCGACCATCAGCGGCGACACGCTGGAGACGACGGCACCCGGCGTCCTAGTGGTCACGGCGACGATCTCGGGCGGCGCGGCGCAGTCTGCGGACTATGCGCAGGACTTCACCATCACAGTGGTGGCTGGCGCTCCCGCGCCCAGTGCCGAAAAGGACGTGGTTAGCGTCGGCTCCCCGCCCGGGGCGGTCATCGGCGTGGACACGATAACCGGCAACGTGCCCCACGGGACCACCAGCTTGACGATCGACCTCGCCGTGAGCGCAGGCGCGACTTGGAGGCTGTGCGGCGACGTGGGATGCGCCAGCGAGATCGCGGACAAGACGCTGTCGCCGCTCGCGGAGGGCGACAACGTGGCGTATGTCGAGGTGACCGCCGAGGACGGCACAACCAGGACCTACCGGCTCATCTTGACCCGCGCAGCGGCATCGGCGGTGCTGGTCACGGGCATCGACGTGACCAGTGCGGGCGGCGCAACCACCATCACAACCGATGGCGGCACGCTTGCCCTCCACGCGACCGTCACGCCCGCCGACGCCACGAACAAAGCCGTCTCTTGGACCTCGAGCGACACGGCTATCGCGGCCGTGGGCGCGGACGGCACGGTCGCCGCAGTCGCCAACGGCACGGTCACCATACGCGCCACAGCGCAAGACGGAAGCGGCGTGTGGGGCGAGATCACACTCGCAATCACTGGCCAGTCGGGTGCGCCGGTCCCGTTCGTCCCTGTCTCAGGGATAACGGGCGTGCCCGACACCGCCACGGCGGGGGTGCCGCTGACGCTGTCCGGCACGGTCGAGCCTGTCGGCGCCACCAACCGCGCCATCGTGTGGAGCGTGAAATCGGCGGGCACCACGGGAGCGACGATCGCCGGCGACATCCTGGAGGCGACGGCCCCCGGCGCGCTCGTGATCACAGCGACTGTCGCGGGCGGCGCGGCGCCGTCTGCGGACTACGCGCAGGACTTCGCCATCGCGGTGGCAGCCGGGCCACCCGCGCCCAGTTCCGACAAGGACGTGATCAGCGTCGGCTCTCCGAGCGGGGCGGTCATCGGCGCGGACACGATAACCGGCAACGTGCCCCACGGGACCACCAGCTTGACGATCGACCTCGCCGTGAGCCCAGGAGCGACTTGGAGGCTGTGCGGCGACGCCAGCTGCGCCAGCGAGATCGCGGACAAGACGCT
This sequence comes from Bifidobacteriaceae bacterium, assembly GCA_031281585.1. Taxonomy (NCBI): domain Bacteria; kingdom Bacillati; phylum Actinomycetota; class Actinomycetes; order Bifidobacteriales; family Bifidobacteriaceae; species Bifidobacteriaceae bacterium. The sequence continues at coordinate 12,713 of JAITFE010000104.1, forward strand.
GTCGCCGCTCGCGGTCGGCGCTAACACCGCGTGGGTCGAGGTGACTGCTGAGGATGGCACGACCAAGACGTACCGGCTGACCGTGACCCGCGCGGCGGCATCGGCGGTTCCTGTGACGGGTATTGACGTGACCAGCGCGGGCGGCGCGACCACCATCGCAACCGATGGCGGCACGCTCGCCCTCCAAGCGATCATCACGCCCGCCGATGCCACGAACAAGGCCGTCGTCTGGACCTCAAGCGACCCGGCCGTCGCGACGGTCGAGGCGACCGGAGCGGCCGCCTCGACTGCGGAGGGGAACGCCACGGTGACCGCCGCCGCCAACGGCACGGTCACAATACGCGCCACGGCGCAAGACGGAAGCGGGGTCTCGGGCGAGATCACACTCACAATCTCCGGCCAGAAGGACGCCGACGATGGTGGCGGCGGGAATGGCAACGACCCTGACCCCGGTGCCGGTCGCCTGCCTTGGACTGGCGGGGGGACGGTGCCCGCCGCGAGTCTTGCGATCCTGTTCCTGGCGCTCGGCACCTCGATGATTCTGGTGTCGCGCAAGCGGCGGCAGCACACACACCGGTAGCACGTTGTGCGGGCGGCCCCGCCAACCAGACCGACACGGGGCCGCCAACCGCTGTGGCCGGGGAGGAAGATGATCGTTTTCGGGGGGATGCGGCAGTCGGCCGCGCCTGTGTCGTGCGGTACATCCCGGATGATTTCGCGCGGCGCAAGCCCAGCGGGGACGGGCCGGTTCGGGGGATGACCTCGGATTGTCCAGGGTGCGGAGTGCCTCCGACGGCATCTGGAACCGGCGGGTTGAAGTGGAGCCAGGAGCGCCGTTCAGCGGTCAGGCGTTGACGTTGCGGCGAGCCTACGCCCCGGCGGCCTATGACTGGCTCGAAGTCATCGTCGTGTTGGAGGGCACCGGGCGGTGCCATCACGGAAAGGAAGGGCCGGATCACCTCAAGCCCGGCGCGGTGGTGTTCTTGAGGCCGAACGTGCCGTGCGTGGTCGAGCCCGAGGGGCAGATCGTGTTGGTCAGGTTGTTCTACGCCGCGGACTTCCTGCTCCAACAGGTTCAGTGGCAGTATTCCGATGAAGTGCCGGATGAATGGGCCGCCCGTGTGATGGCCGAGCGTTTGTACCCGCAGCCGTCCCAGGTCGTAACGGTCGGCGAAGGAGCCGAGTTCGACATCATCAGGGAGGCTCTCTCGGACTTCGCTCAATTGGTGAGCGATAGGCAGGTGCTGGCGCGGTACTACCGGGCGTTGTCAGGGGCGACCGCCGTGTTGGGGGTTGTTGTTCCAAAGCTGAGCCGACGAACAGCTGAGTCGATCCAACGGCAGGCCGAGTTGGCGCGTCGGCCGACGCTGGCGTGCATGGCCGCGATCCGCCCGACCCGTGAGGAGATCCGCCGGGCCAGGGAGTGGATCGTCCGGCACTTCTCCGAACAATTCACGGTGGCGGAGTTGGCGAAGATGACCGGCCTGTCGCGCCAACAGTTCTCCAGACGATTCCGGCAAGAGATCGGGAAGACGCCGATGACGTTTCGTGACGCGGTGCGCGTCCGCCAGATGGTTTTCTTGCTGATCGAGTCGTCGCTGACGGTCGCTCAGGTGACCCGCAAGGTCGGCTGGGGGAAGACTGACCACGCGATCAGAGTGTTCAAGGCGGCTGTCGGGGTGACGCCGGCCGTCTACCGCAAGCGCTTCTGCGATCACCTGTCGACGGACAGGTACCCCGATGCGCAAGCGTCATACCCAGATCCGCTCGTGTTCGAGCACTAACCCTTCCTACCCGCCGCGCGTTCGGGCTTGATGACAGAGCGCGTCCAGGCCGCCGCGCATGTCCCGAGTCGACTACTCCTTCCGCGACAGGGCCTGGCCGCGCACTTCGAAGGTGTTCATCCGACCCCAGAGGAAGGAACGGCGATAGTGTCGAACCGAGATTGGCTTTGCAGCCGGGAGGCAAAGCTGGAAGCGTTGCATGAGCGGTTGGCGGGCGCGGTCGAGTCGCTGGTGTCGGGTGAGGATTGGGTCAGCGCGGTGGTGTTCGCGGCCCGGTTCCGGAGCAGAAGTTTCTCGAACACGGTGTTGATCTACGCGCAGCACGTGGAGCGGTATGCGGCGGGGTCGGTGCCGGAGCCTTTTCCCACTTATGTGGCGGGTTACCGTCAGTGGGAGTCGTTGGGCCGCCATGTGCTGAAGGGGCAGCGCGGGTATGTGATCCAGGCTCCGGTGTTGAAACGGTTGGCGTCGGCGACGCCGGGCGATCCGGGGTCGTGGCGGCGGCTCGGGTTCAAGGAGAAGCCCGCCGCAGGGGAGCAGGTGCGCCGCCAGATCGTGAGCGTGCGCCCGGCCTACGTGTGGGACGTGTCGCAGACTGATGGGGAGCCGCTGCCGGAGCGCCCCCGGCCGGTCCTGCTGGAGGGCCAGGCCCCGGCCGGCTTGTGGGACGGCCTGGCCGCCCTGGTTGAGGCGGACGCGTTCGCGGTCTCGACTGTCGCGTCGGCCCAGGACCTGGCTGGCGCGAACGGCGTCACCGATTACGTGGAGCGGACGGTCCGGGTCCGCGCCGACATGGACCCGGCCGCGAGGGTGAAGACGTTGGCGCACGAGTTGGCGCACGTCCGCATGCACCAGCCGCCCGGGGACGGCGAGCCCCGCGGTTGCCGAGGGGTCAGGGAGGTTGAGGCGGAGTCGGTGGCCATGATGGTGGGCGCCGCCCACGGTATGCCGACCGGCGGGTACACCATCCCGTATGTGTCTGCCTGGGCGGCGGGCGTGGTCGGCAAGACCCCGGCGGAGGTGGTCCAGTCGACTGGTGAGCGGGTCCGGGCGGCCGCGTCGGCGATCTTGGACCGGTTGGACACCGCCCAGTTGGGCGGCGGCGACCCGCCTGGGTTGGACCGCGTCAAACTGGCCGCCGGCGCGGCCGGGACGCCAGGCCTGGGCCGGGAGCCGGTGCCGGCCGCCGTGCTGCCTGTCGCGGCCGGGTTGGGGGCGGGGTTGTGAGCGCCGCCGACGCCGTCCGGGCGTTCGGGCGGGCGGCTGGTTGGCCGTTGCCGGCTGCGGCGAGCATCCTGGCGGACTTGGGGGTGCCGGTGTTCCCGTGCCAGCCGTTCGGGAAGCGGCCGTTGACCCGCCACGGGTTCTTGGACGCGACCTGCGACCCGGAGCGGGTGCGGGCTTGGTGGCGGCGGTTCCCGGAGGCGAACATCGGCGTGCCGACCGGCCCCGCGTCTGGTTTGGACGTGGTCGACGTGGACGCGCGGGGCGGCGAGTCCGGGATGCCCGCGTTCCGGGCGGCAGCCGCTCGGTGCAGCGCCGGGCGGTGGGCGGCGCGGGTCGACACGCCGTCCGGCGGCGCCCACTTCTACTACCCTGCGAGCCTGGCCGCCCCGGCGTCGTCGTGGGCGTGCGCCGGCGCGCGGGTCGATTTCCGGGGCGCGGGCGGGTATGTGGTCGTCCCGCCGTCCGTGGTGGCGGTGGCGGGCGTGCCGCGCCCCTACCGGCTCGCGGAAACGGCCTGCCACGCGGCGCCGGTGGACGCGGCCCGGTTGCGGCGCCTGCTCGACCCGGCTTGGGCGCAGGCTCGCCTGCGCGGCCGGGTGGTCCCCGCCGCTGGCGGGGTGGACGGCGACCGTTTGGCGGCGTGGGTTGCCGGCCGGCCGGAGGGCTCCCGCAACGGCGGCCTTTACTGGGCGGCCAGGCGGATGGCCGAGGCGGGCCGGGACGCCGCCGAGACGCTCGCGGTGCTGGGCCCGGCAGCCGCCCAGGCCGGGTTGGGCGACCGGGAAATCAACGCGACCGTCAGATCCGCCCACCGGCCCGCCCGGCCCGCGCCCGACGCGCCAGCCCCGGCCCGCCTGCGCGCTCCGGCGGAGCGCGGCGCCGCTGCCAGGCCAGGCCCGCAGGCGGTGGGGTGGTGACCGTGGGAAACCGGCGGCAGGTGTCCCGGTGGGTGGCGGGGACCGGGGTGGCGGGGACGGTGTTCATCGCCTGCGGCGCGTTCTGGCTTTCCTTCACCGCCCTGACGCATCTGGCGGTCGCGTCAGGGATCGACGAACGCCAGGCGTGGGCGTGGCCGCTGATAGTGGACGGGATCATCGTCGTCGCAACGGTGTCCGTGGTGGCGCTCGCGGGACGCGAAGGCGTCTGGTACCCGTGGGCCCTGCTGATCGGCGGCGCCGCCGTGTCGGTGACCGCCAACGCGATCCAAGCCAGCTTGGCCTCCGGGGTGACGGTTCCGCGCGGAATGGCGGCCGCGGTGGCGGCCGTCCCGCCGGTGGTGCTGCTGGCGATCACCCACTTGACCGTGGTGCTGACCCGTCGCACCCCGGCCGTGGGGCCCGCGCCCACCAGGGACGGGCCGCCGCTTGGGACGCCGCCGGTCTGGCGCCCAATCGCGGGCGCGCCGCCCGCGCCAGCGTCCCCGCATGCTCCCGGACCCGGCCAGCGGGAGGCTTCCTCGCGGCGGCAGACGGCGCCGGCCGCCAACCCTGTCGCAGAGTCAGGGCGATCCCGGCTGGCCGGGCGGGCAGAGACGCCAAGCCCCGAACCGGGCGTCAGGGCGTCTCGAACGGGAGGGCCCGGCACCGATCCGGGCCAGGGCGGCGGGGCGGCGTCGCCGTTGTCGATCTACGCGCTCGCGGGGGGACCGTCCCGGCGGGGTGCCGGTGATGATGGCGGCGGTTTGGGGGAGGGGTCGCGCACCTGGCTGGTCGAGCGGGCCAGGCGGATGCGGGCCGAGGGCATGTCCTACCGGGCTGTTGGGAAGGCTTTGGGCAGGAACGGCACCACGATAGCCCGCTGGCTCAACGACAACCAGGACACGACCGGACAGCCAGGAGGACACGATGCCGAATGACCCACGCCAAGACCCCCGGCGGCGAACCCAGCAAATCGCGGCGGCCCGCGGCGTCCAAGCCGATGAGCGGGCCGTGCCCCTGGGGGTGCCGGCGTTGGCCCGCCACGCCGACCCTTTGCTCGCCCGGCCGGGCCCCAAGCGGGCCGGGCGGCCGGAGCCGGCCTCCGGGAAGGCGGGAGGCAGGCTGGGCGGGGTCGAGTGGGTGCGGGCGTTGGATTTGGCGACCGGGAAGGCGGCCGGGTTGGGTTCCCGGTTCGGGGTCCGCCAGGAATCAGCGGTCCGCCGCCTGCGGGCGGCGGCAAACCCGGTGTCCCGCCGCGGGGCCGCCCGCCGATCCGCCGCCGCGGCGGTTCTGCCGCCGGCGTCCGCGTTCGGCGCCACACCCCCGCCGGAGCGGGCGCGTTCCGGCGGGGCGGTGGCCCGGTGAACGGGTCCGGCGGCGCGGCCCGGGTCGGCGGCTGGGACCGGTTCGCGGACCCGGAGTATCTGCGCGGACTGCTGATCCGGTTCCACCAGGAGGGTTGGGCCGGCGACCCCGAGGCCGGGGAATTGCTCGCCTACTGCATCGACCGGTTCGCGTCCCTGGCCCGCAAATGCGGCCTGGAACCGGAGGACGCCGGCCCGGCCGCGTTCGAGGCGATGCGGAACCCTTCCGCCCGGTACGCCCAAGACCCTTGGGCGGTGGTGGTCAAAGGGGTCGCCACCACTTTGCGGGCGGCGCAGTTCGCCGACGAGGCGTTGTGCTCGTTGGAGACCGCCCGCCGGGGCGGCCTGTCGGGTTGCCGCGCAGAGAGGTTCAGCGAACGGGACGCGCCAGTCTGGGAGCGCCGCCCCGAATTGTCTCAGCCGTTCCGCTGCACCCTGGAAGGCGACGGCGGGGAAGGGGAGGGCGCCGCCTCGGCGGCTTCGGTCCACGAGCAGGCCGCCCGGATAGCGGTGTGGTTCCATTCGCGCGGGTGGCGGCTCGACACGGCCTGGACCGCGGTGGAGGTGGTGATGCGCCGCTTGGCCGACGCCGGCAGCCGCCCGGCCTGCTATGAGCAGTTGCGGAGGGACCGGCACGCCCGCGCGGTCGTGGACCTGCCGCCGAAGTCTTGGACGGCGCTGCTCAGGCTGCTGCTGGGCTCCCCCGACCCGGGCAAGGCGTGGACCGCCGCCGGGAAGGGCATCCTCCTGCGGCTCGCCCTCGGCGAGACCATCGCCCACCTGGACGCGGACCGGGGCTTGGTGAGGGCGGCCAGGTTGGCGGCCCCGGATCTGGTCGGGCGTCGATGACGGCCGGGGGAGCGCTGAACGGGTGCGTCAACCTGGAGTGGGCGGTGGACGCGATCATCGTCGGCGCGCGGCACCGCCAAGACCTCGGCGACCTGGACGGCTTGGTCGAGTCGATCCGGGAGCGCGGGCTCCTGCAGCCGGTCACGATCACCCCGGACGGGGTGCTGATCTGCGGGGCGCGGCGCCTGGCCGCGTTGAAGCGCCTCGGGCACAAGCGGACGCCGGTGTGGGTGCGTTCCGGCCTGTCGGACAGGCTGTCGTCGCTGATGGCGGAAAGGGACGAGAACACGGCCAGGGCGCCGTATTCGAAAGTCGAGCTGGCGGCGTTGTACGAGGAGTTGAAACGGGAGATCGCCGCCGACGCGGCTCGCCGCAAGCAAGCCCACCAGTTCGGCGCGGACACGCGAGACCCCAGTTCGGACGGTTCCGCCAATTTGGCGGAACCGTGGCGGGGGAAAACCGATTCCCGCCGGCAGGCCGCGGCGATGCTCGGCGTCGGCGGCCACGTCACGTTGGAGAAAGTCCTCGCCATCCAGGAGATGGCCGACGACCAGACCCGGCCGGAGGGGCTGCGGGCCGAAGCGCGCCGCGCGGTCGAGGAGATCGACCAGGGCGGCCCGGTCGACCCGTTGTTCAACCGGCTCAGGTCGCTGGTGCGGATAGACGATTTGGACCGGATCGCGGCCGACCCGGGCCAACCAGACCCGGCCCGCCAGGCCGCCAGAGAAGGCGCGCTGCTGCTGCGCCGGTTGGAGGACAACCCCGCCATGACCGGCCACGAGTTGGACCAGGCGGCCCGCGCCGCCCTCGCCCGCGTCCAACGCTCCCAAGGCCGCCGCCAACCCGCCAAACCCCGGCCCCCGAAACCAGGCCAGGAGCCGGACGGCCGGCCGCGGCGGGCGCTCAAGTCGGCGAAGTCGTTCGTCTGGACGTGGACCGAGATGGCCGCCTGGCCAGACGAATACGACCCCGCCGCCATAGCCCAAGCGTTGACCGAAGACCAATACCAGCGGTTCCTCAAGACCATGGACGCCGCCAACCAGTTCACCGCAGAACTGACCCGCCACAGGCGACAACAACACGTCGAAACAGCCGCCTGACCGGCCACCGCCGAACCCACCCGCCGGGGCCCGGGGATGGCCGCGCACCTGTTTTCAGACCGCCCACCCAGCCGAGCGAAGGAGATCAATGATGCGCGATCCTGTTGGCGCCGCCGCTGTCCGCAGGCCCGCGGCCGCGCTGGCCGCGGTGGCCCTGGGGTTGGCGGTCCTCGCCGCCGTTGGCGCCGGGGTTTACGGGCTGTGGCTCGCGCCGGAACCCGCCGCCCCCGCGGGCGCCGACGCGGCCCCGCCGATGCGGGCGCCAACGACAGCGGCGCCCGCCCCGTCTTTCGGGGCGGGGGGAACGGGAGACCCGGAGGGGTTCGCCCGGTGGGCGGCCGAGACCCTGTTCGCCTGGGACGCCGCCACGATGGACCCGGCCGACGTGACCGCGACGCTGGTCGCCGCCGCAGACCCGGCTGGCGAGGAGACCGCCGGGCTCGCAGCCGACATCGCCGGGTACCTGCCCGACGCCCAAACCTGGGCGAAACTGCGCGGCATGGCCGCCACCCAGCGCCTCGACATCGACGCGATCATCGTCCCCGACAAGTGGGAGCGGGCGGTTGCAGACGCCGCCGCGGGCCAGATCCTGCCTGGCACGGTCGCGTACACCGTCACCGGGACGCGGCGCCGGGAAGGCGTCTGGGAAGACCAGCCAGCCGTGTTCGACCAGCCCGTCTCGTTCACCTTGTTCGTCACCTGCGCGCCGTCGTTCCCGGAATGCCATCTGATGCGCCTGTCCAAACTGGGCGAGCCGCTGTGACCCGCGAGGCGGCGACGGGAAGGGGACCGCGGTGAAGAAGATCCTGGCCGGCCTGGCGGCGGGCGGGCTGCTGCTGGCGCCCGGGTTGCCGCTGATCGCGGTGGGGTTGTTGATGAACCCGGCCGCGAAAGGCTCCTGCGTGATCAACACGGTCACCGTGGGCGCGATACCGGACGAGTTGGAAGTCGAGACCGCCGATGGCGCGAAGACCGTGTTGAACCGCCGGCAGCTGGGGCACGCCGCGACGATCATCGAAACCGGCGCCCGGACCAGCGGGGTGGGAGGCGACGGCATCGTCGTCGCGTTGATGGCCGCACTGACGGAGTCCACGCTGAGGATGCTGTCCAACGTGGGCGCCTACCCCGAGTCCGGCGACTACCCGAACGACGGGGACGGCTCCGACCACGACAGCCTGGGGTTGTTCCAGATGCGCCACGAGACCGGCTGGGGGACCGTGGCGGACCTGATGGACCCCGCCTACCAAGCCAGGGCGTTCTACGGGGGACCCACCGGCCCGAACCACCCGTCGCCTCGGGGGCTGCTGGACGTGCCCGGATGGGAGACGATGCCGAAAGGCGACGCTGCCCAAGCGGTCGAGGCGTCCGCCTACCCCGACCGGTACGCCAACTGGGAGCCCGCCGCGGAGACGGTCCTGGCCGCGCTGACCAGCCCAGGCGGCGGGGGAGACCCACCGGGGTCGGGACGGGTGGTGTTCCCGCTGCCGTCCGGCACTTGGGTGAAAACGTCGCCGTTCGGGTGGCGGTGGCATCCGATCCTGGGGACCTGGCGCTTGCACGCCGGGACCGACTACTCCGCGGCGGACGGCACCCCGATCCTGGCCGCCATGGACGGCCAAGTCGTGTTCGCGGGGCCGTCCAGCGGATACGGCAACGCAATCATCGTCGACCATGTCATTGGCGGGGAGCCGGCCGCGTCGCTGTACGCGCACATGTGGGACGGGCACCTGTATGTGAAGGCCGGCGACCAGGTCGCGGCCGGGCAGCACATCGCCGACGTCGGCTCGTCCGGCCGCTCGACCGGCCCCCACCTCCACTTCGAGATCCGGGTCGGCGCCGACCGGAACCAGGCCACAGACCCCGACGCCTGGCTGGCCGGGCACGGCGCGGAGGGCCTGGGCGGGCCGGACCTATCCGCGGCGGGCTGCCACCTGGAACAGGCCGCCCCGTGACCCCGGACTTCTCGGCCGTCACCGGGGACGCGCTCGCTGAAGCGGTCGGCGCGTTGCTGACCGTGGTGCTGGTCGCCGCGGTCGCCTCCATGGTCGTCTCCGCGGTCTGCTGGGCCTACGGCGAACAACAGGGCAACTGGCAATTGGCCGCGAAAGGCAAGACCGGGCTGCTAACCGCGCTCGGCGCCGCCACGGCCGCCGGCGGCGCCATCGCCTGGATCAACTTCCTCATCGGCGTGGGCGAAACCCTGTAAACCCGCGGCCCGCCCGAGCCGCAGGTCCCGGCGCCGCCCGGAGACTTGAGCCCGCGCCGGGGTCTCCCTCACCGCCGCGGGCCGGGAGAAGCGAACGGCGCTCACGGGCGACCGCCGGGCTCACGGCCGGGCGGCTTTCGTCGCCCGGCGCGACCGCGCAGAGCCGGCCGGCCCCTCTGCGGCGGCGCCGGCCCTTCTCCAAGCCATATCGCCTGGCCCGCAGCCGGTGGGACGGCCGAAGCCGGGCCGGGGTTTGGGTGCCGGCCCGCACCTTGGCTTCGACCGACACCCGGAGCGGGCCGTCTCGGGACCGCCGACTTGAAGGAGCGAACCGTGGTCAACGCCCTCGTTGAAACCCTGACCGTTTTTGCGGCCGGCCTGCCAGCCGACATCGACATCACCCCGAACGACACCGGCCTGCCCGGCATCAGCCAGTTGAAGACGATCGTCGGGGCGATCATGACGATCGGTCTGATCCTGTCCGTCCTGGCGTTGATCGTCTCGGCGATCGTGTGGGGGTTCGGGTCGAACTCGTCCAACCCGCACCTCGCGTCGCGCGGCAAGGTCGGTGTGGTCGTGTCCTGCGCCGCCGCGGTTGTCTGCGGAGCGAGTGTCACTTTGGTCAATTTCTTCTGGGGCGTCGGCCAAGCCGTATAGCGAAACCACAGGCCGCGGCCTTGGGAAACACCGCCGCGCGAGGGGATTGGGGAGGTCTAGGCGATGGGTGTTTGCGATGTTCCGGTGATCTCGACGGTGTGCGACGTGGCCGGGGAGGGCGCCGCGACGTTGATCTCGGCGCCGTTCGACTGGCTGGCCTCCGCGATGGGCCAAGCGGCCGGATGGGTGTTCGAGCAGGTCTGGAACGTATTCGACACGACCACCATGGTCGATGTGACCAACGCAGGTTACAGGAGGGTTTACGCGCTGGTGTTCGGGATCGCCTGCCTGGTGATGCTCGTGTTCTTCGCCCTCCAGCTGATCACTGGGCTGGCCCGCCGGGAGGGCGGCGCCTTGGGACGCGCCGTGGCGGGGTTGGCGAAGTCGGTGCTCGGGTCGTTCCTCGCCCTCGCGTTGACGGGTCTGCTGCTTGAGGCCACGGACCAGATATGCGTCGGGATAGTGCAGGCGTCCGGCACCACCATGGCGGACATGGGCGGAAAGATCGCGCTGCTGGCGGCCGGGCTGACCGCGATCAACCTGACCGCGCCCGGGGTCGGCGCGATCATCACCATCTTCCTGGCCGGGCTGGCCATCAGCTCCGCACTGATCGTCTGGTTCAGCTTGCTGATCCGCAAAGCCCTGATCCTGGTGTCCGTCGTGCTGGCGCCGTTCGCCTTGGCGGGCGCGTCGTGGGACGCGACCCGGGGCTGGTTCTCGAAATGGGCGTCGTTCACGATCGCGCTGATCGTCTCCAAGCTCGTGCTGGTGGTGATCTTGCTGGTCGCGGTCACCCAGACCGCCTCCCCGATAGCCCCCGACCTGCAATCCGTGTCCGAGCCCATCGCGGGGGTGGTGTTAATGCTGGTCGCCGCGTTCGCCCCCTACATGACCTACAAGCTGGCGGCGTTCATGGGCGCCGACATGTACCACCTGATGTCCGCGGAGCAAGAAGCCAAACACGCCGTCAACCGGCCCCTGCCCGTCCGCGTCCCGGCCGGCAACCCGCAAACCGTCCTCCCGCCCGCCGCCGGCGGGACAGGAGCCCCGACCGCGGGTCCGCCCGGCGGCGGCCAGGCCGCCGCGCCCGCAGCCGCCGGGACTGGCGGCGGAGCTTCGGGCGGCGCGGCCGCCGGTGGCGCTTCCGCCGGGTCGGCGGGCGGAGCTTCGGCCGGGGCGGCGGCCGGCGGGCCAGCCGCCGCGGTGATCGTCGGCGCGCGGGTGGTCAAAGGGGCGGCGACCGCCGGGCCGGCCCTCGGCGGCGTTGTCGGCGGAGCCGCCTCCGGGACGGCTGGCGCGGCGGGGCCCCCGCCGACCCCGCAGCCCGCCGCACCGCCGCCGTCTGGCGGCCCGGCGCCCGCGCCGAGCCCGGCTCCTCCCAACCCGCCTGGACCGGCTCCCTCGCCTGGGCCGGGCGCGGGCGGGGTGTGACCGGTGGGCGCGGCCAGGCCGGAACACCGCGAGCTTGGGCCGGTGAAGTTCTCCCGCCTGACCAGGCGCGGCCTCCTGCTCGGCTTGGCGGGCCCGCAACTGGCCTGCCTGGCGGCGGCAGCCGCCGCGCTGGTCGGCGGGCTGTATTCGGGCGGCGCGGCGGGGTTGGCGTGGACCGCGCCCGTCTGGGCGGCTGGCGCGTGCCTCGCCCTGGCCGGGGTGGGCGGAAGGAAACTGATCGTATGGGCGCCTGTTGTCTGCCGGTGGGCGTCACGCAGCTGGGGAGGCCAAACCGTGTACCGACGCCGCATCGCCAAGCCCCGACCCGCCGGGACCCTCGCCCTGCCGGGCGACGCCGCCGCGTTGCGGCAGCACCAGGACCCCGCCACCGGGGCGGTCATGGTCCACGACCCGCACAACCAGACCCTGACCGCGACAGCGGAGCTCGCCCACCCGTCATTCGTCCTGCTGGACCCGCTGGACCAGGAACGCCGCGTCCAAACCTGGGGGAGGGTGCTGGCGTCGTGCTGCCGGTCCGGCCGGGTCGCCCGCGTCCAAATCCTGGAGCGGACCCTGCCGGACTCCGGCACCGGCCTGGCCGACTGGTGGCGGAAACACGGCCGGGACGACGGGTCTTGGACCGCGCGGGTGTACCGGGACCTGATCGACCGGGCCGGTCCCGCCTCCGAACGCCACCAAACCACTATCTCGGTGGCGTTGGACCTGAAGGCCGCCGTCCGGGCGGTCCGGGGTGCCGGCGGCGGGATCAAAGGCGCCGCCGCCGTGCTCGGCCAAGAATGCGCCACCCTGGCGACTGCGCTGCGCGCCGCCGACCTGCGTGTCGCGAGATGGTGGGGGCCGGAAGAACTCGCGTTCGCGCTCAGAACCGCCTACGACCCTGACGCCGCCCGCCGCTTGGAGGCCAACCCCCAGTTGGGCCGCGACCTGGCTCAGGCGGGGCCGGTCGCGGTGCGGGAGTCGTGGGCGCGGATGCGCACCGACACGGGGTTCCACGCGGTGCTGTGGATCTCGGAGTGGCCCCGCTCCCAGGTGTTCCCCGGCTTCCTCGCGCCGCTGCTGCTCTCGTCCGGGATCAGGCGTGCGTTCTCCCTGACCGTGGAGCCGATGCGGGCCGACCAGGCCGCCCGCGACCTGCGGAAAAAGAAGACCGAGCATTTGGCGGACCAAACCCAGCGCGCCCGGATCGGGCAAATCGAAGACGCCGCCCAGCAGGCCGAATACCAAGACGTCCTGGCGCAGGAAGCCGACCTGGCGTCCGGGCACGGCGTGTGCCGCTACACCGGGCTGATCGCCGTCACCGCCCCCACCGAACCGGGGCTGCAAGCCGCCCTGGCCGCCGTCGAGCAAGCCGCCGTCCAAGCGTCCTGCGAGACCAGGACCCTGGTCGGCCAGCAAGCCCAAGCGTTCACCGCCGCCGCCCTGCCCCTCGCCCGCCCCGTCTGACCGGCGGCGGGGAGGGGCGGACGGCCGCTACCCGGCGCCCCCGACCCTGAACTCGATCAGCTTTCCCTCGCTGATCATCCTGGCGTACTTGGCGGCCTCGTCGTCGGGCAAGCGGCCGCCGTCGCGGGTGAACAGCGCCACGACGGCTGGTTTGACCTCTCCGGTCGGCCGGCCCCTGTACTCGGCGGCGAGCCGCCGCATCTCGGCGTTCTTCGCGTCCGCGGCCTTTCGGGCCGCGTCGCTCACCACGCGTTCCAACTCCCTCTCGTCGATCCTGATCCTCGTTTTCATCACAACTCCTTCCCCCGCCCCGGATAGCGCGCGCTTGTCACGCGCCCCGGTCCTCGCGGCACGCGACCGACGCTACATGCGGGGTCTGACACCGTGAGCCGCGCACCTGTCCCACGTGAGCGCGAAGCAACGTCTATACGCCTCGGTGCTGGCCCAGCCGGCCAAGCAGCCCCGGAGCGAGAGGAAACGGCAGGCCAGGGCCGCACGGGCGGTGGTCGAGGAGGCTCGCCGCGCCGAGCGGGACCGGGCGAAGGCCGCCAGGGCGGCCGCCCGGCGGGAGGCCGGGGACGCCGCCTACCTGCCGGCGGCGGGCGAGGCCGGCCCGGAGCAGCTGCGCGCCAAAGGGAGGCTTCGGCTGCCGAAGCACCAGGACACGACCGCGGTCCTGGCGGGCGCGTACCCGTTCATCGCGGAGGGCGGGCTCGGCCCGGAGGGGGTGTTCGTAGGCCAAGACCTGTACGGCGGGTCCAGCTTCGTGTACGACCCGTGGGTGCTGTACAGGGCGGGGGCGATCACCGCCCCGAACATCGTCCTGGCCGGGATAGTCGGCTCCGGGAAATCCTCCCTCGCCAAGTCGCTGTACGCCCGGTCGATTCCGTTCGGGCGGCGGGTCTACATTCCCGGTGACCCGAAAGGGGAGCACGCGCGAATAGCGGAGCGGGTCGGCGGGAAGGCGATCCGGTTGGGGCACGGGATGCCCGCCCGGCTCAACCCGTTGGACGAGGGCTACCGGCCGGGCCACCTCGGCGAGGCGGAGTGGCGCGCCCAGGTGGCGGCCCGCCGCCGGGATCTGGTGGGCGCGCTCGCCGAGACCGTTCTGGACCGGTCGTTGACCCCGTTGGAGCACACCTGCGTCGACCTGGCGCTGGCCCGCGCGGTCCAATCCGCCCAAGTGCCGGTCCTGCCGATGGTGGTGGACCGGATGCTCGCCCCCGACAAAGCGGACGACCCGGACGGGCGGCTGACGGAGGACGGCCGCCAAGCCGGCCACGCCCTGAGACGCCTGGTGGCGGGGGACCTGGCCGGCCTGTTCGACGGGCCGTCCACGGTCAGGTTCGACCCCGCCCTGCCGATGGTGTCGCTGGACCTCAGCGCCGTCGCCGAGAACTCCACGTTGATCAGCGTGTTGATGACCTGCTCGTCGGCGTGGATGGAGGCCGCCCTGCTCGACCCGGCCGGCGGGCAAAGATGGGTGGTGTACGACGAGGCGTGGCGGCTGATGTCCCACCCGGCGCTGCTCAGGAGGATGGACGCGCAGTGGCGGTTGGCCAGGCATTACGGGATCGCGAACATGCTGGTCTTCCACCGGCTCGGCGACCTGGACAACGTCGGCGACCAAGGCACCGCCATGCGCGCCCTCGCCGCGAGCTTGCTGGCCAACGCCGAGACCAGGATCGTCTACCGGCAGGAATCCGACCAAACCCGGGGCGCCGCCGAGGCGCTCGGCCTGACCCGCGCCGAGACCAACATCCTGCCCACCCTGGCCACCGGACAGGGACTGTGGCGCATCAAAGACCGGTCCTTCATCGTCCAACACCAACTCCACCCCGCCGAACTGGAATTGTTCGACACCCGCGCCAAAATGCTGTGAATTTCCCGCAAGTTCAGAAATTCTGAAGCCTTATAAGCCGGGAACTCGCGGGTCTGGCCGTTGGTTTCAGGGTAGCTGAGACCGCAAGTTCCCGGCGAAGCATCGGTCAATGCTGTTCGCGGTCTGCCGGCGCCCAGAACGGGAGGCCCGACTTGGTCGTGCGCGAGGTGGTCATTATCCCGACGCTGTGGCGTGCCCGCGTCACCGCGACGTAGAGCTTCGCCCGGGCCTCGGGCTTGAGGTCCGCGCCAGTCTCGACGTACTGAGTGATCGGGCCAGTCGGCAGAATCAAGACTCTGTCGAAGGCCATGCCCTTGACCTCGCCGAAGTTTCGGCCTTCCGGCGACGCAAACCGGCTGTCCTGCCGCCAGCGCAGTTCCTGAGCCCCAGTCTCCGCCCGGTATTGGTCGAGGTCGCCGACGCGGACGAGGTGAACGCCCATGCCGCCCGCGTCCGTGGTGTTCCGGCTGGTCGTTGGCGGCATGTCGGGGTAAAGCGCGTCGGCGTAGTCGCAGATCGCCTGGTTGCAGCGGAAACTCTCGGTCTGTTCGGTGATCCTCAACCGTTGGGCCTTCTCCTGGGAATTGATCCACTTGATGACCTTGGCTCGACGCAACCCGCTGTTCTTCGCAGAGTAGTTCGTCACATAGACCGACTGGCGCGGGTCGCACACGGCCACCACACGGGCGCGGGACATCAACAGGCGCTCAAGAAGGGTGAGGTCCCAGCCCGCCAGGTCCTGCATCTCGTCGATCAAGATGAGGTCGAAGCATTCCGCGATTCTCGCCACCACCTTGCCTCCCGACAAGTCGTCGAGCTTGCAGGCCAAGGCGGACACCCGGTCCTTGTAGACGTTGTTCGCGGAGTCGACGTAGTAGGGGTGAAACTGAGTTTCCTTGGTGTAACGCGGAGCCTTGGCGTCGCGTTGAAAGTTGATGGACCTGACGCTGAGGATCTCGGTCTTGTGGTCTTGGTACGGTTTCACGCCGTCACGGAGCAGGAACTCGAACCAAGTCATCGCGGTCACGTCGCAGCGGGCCGAGCACGGCTCTCGCCATAGGCGCGCCTTGATCTCGCGAAGGTTTTCGCGCGTGTAGGTGGTGATGAGGACCCGGGCGGCGGGGTCGGCGACCGCCTCGTCTATGAGCCGTTTGGTCTTGCCGGAGCCGGCCGCCGCTATCACGGCTTCGTTAGCCGAGGGCATTGATCGCTTCCTCGATGTATGCCGGCCAGATGACTCCTTCGACGGTGTCATGAAAGCGAAGAGCGACTTCGGTCTTGTTTTCCTTCATGTAGTTGAGCATTGCGCTCTCGTCGGGGTGGTTCCGGCCGAGGATCCGGTTGGTGGCTTCCAGCCCGTTCGCGGCGAGTAGCTGCGGTTCCAGAGTGGGGTTCGCGTCGTCTTCGCTTCTGGAGATCGTGATAAACGCATGGGCGGCGTAGTCCTCATACCGTCTGTCGACCTTGGCGGCGAAGTCGCCATCATTGTCCGCCAGCACGACCACCCTCCGCTTGAGGGGGATAGCCAGGTCGAGGAACCGTTTCGCTGACAGGCCGCGGACGCTGATGACATCGACGCCGTCTTCTATTGGACGTTTGCCCTTCTTGTCGTGATAGGCGCGCTGGAAAACCAACTCGTCGCTTGGCCCTTCCACCAAGACGGCTTTTCGAGCCAGAACGAGCCGCAATGTGTCATGGCCAGCGAGCTTTCTGAAGTAGTCCTGCGTGTCAGGGGGCAAATCGGTCAGGGGGCTCGTGCCGGAGTCCCCGAGCAGCCTCACCTGTCCGAGGCCGAGCTTGTTCACCACGAAAGAACTGTGCGTGGCGATGACGACTTGACGGCCGCCGGCTTGGTTGGAGATCCGCTCGATCAAGGCGTTCAGGTTCGCGAAGGCAAGGTGGTTCTCCGGCTCTTCGATCAGGATCACGTGAGACTCGTCGACCTGGCGCGCCAGCGCCAGCAGGATCTTCAGGCGGTTCTGCTCGCCGGAGCCTGAGAAAGAGAACGGCAGCCGGTCCAGGTGGGGGGCGAGGGCCGATTCCCAGCCGCTTGCCCCTGATGTGTCGATCTCAAGGGTGAAGCTCTTGTCGGTGATCCCGTCTCCGCTGGCGGCCAGCGACTCGTTGATCGTTGTGATCGCTGCATCCGCCGTGAACCGCTCCTGGTGCAAGCGGTAGCTGCGGGCGAGTTGCGCACGGTCTTTGGCGTCGAGAGTTCCAGCGATGATTTGCCGCAGGTGGTGGTCAGCTCCGCTCTGGAGGCGGATGCGCGATGCGTCGATCAGGGAAGCCCTGACGCGCTGAGCCCGCACGTTGACCGGCTGACCAGAGAAGTCGGTCCAATCGACCCTGAAGTACTCGGTCGGCACCGTCGTGACTTCGGCTGGCTTAGCTATGAAGCTCTGATATTCGTCTTCGAAGTCAGGGTCGAGTGAGGCGCTGAGCCTGTAACCGGGGGAATTCTCCCTGAGCGAGTTGTTGTCGCCTTTGAGGCGGGCGGTAGACCGCCCGTCTTCCAGATACAACTCGATCAGCAATTCAGGAGGACGCGGCCGGTTTCCCGCCCTCACGTCTTCGACATAGGCGTCCGCGACTGATGAGGTGATGAAATGATGTGACAATACCTGCTCGAAGAACCGGCCGTTGCAGCGCTTGGTCAGTCCCAGATCGATGGCCTCAAGGAGCGTGGACTTGCCCGCCTCATTGTCGCCGACGAGGATGTTCAAGCCCTTGTCGAGTTCGACCACCGCGTCCGCGAACCGACGGTAATTCTTCAGCACGATTTTGACGATCATCGCAGCGGGGCCGCCTTTCGGCTGCATATGACCGCGGCCGCAGTCGGCGGGAGTCTCAGACGCGCTATTGGTGGGCAGAACGGCCACAACTGCTCGCCGGGCTGAGCGCTGGTCCCCAGATCCAGGCCATCGGCCCTTCCGGGAAGATCCAGGCAAGGCTTCTCGGCGGTCAAGCTCATTTTCGGCTGGCGCGCCGCCGCCGGCCGCGCGCTCATGGTCGAGTGCCTTGCCTCTTGCGCCATGCCGGCTCCCTTGCTGTCACAACGCGAGAGTCTACCGACCTTCGGTTCGTCCGGATGGGCAGCGACTTGACTCGGGAGCCTTGGCCTGCCTCACCGTCGATCAGGCGCGGTCGGCAGGGAGTGGCGGTCTGCCGTGCGTGCCCCGATCTAGTATTCCCAGCCGGGTGATCCGTCAGGCGGGGTCGCCTCGGGCTCCCAACGGTGGCGGGCCTCGCTCGCGGTGACCCCGAGGACCAACCCAATCCGCTCCCAGTCAAGGTGGTGGGCGGGCACAGCCTTCAGGGTTTCGGCGGCCGCCAGACCGCAGGCGGCCTCAAGCTGCGTCCACACCATGAACGCCCCGACCGTGTCCTCGGCCGGGTCGGGCACTGCGCCGATGAGGTCGTCTGCCAGCGCGGCGAAGGCCCTGTCGGCGGCTTGGATGGTGGCGAGTTCGATCTGGATTCCGTCCATTTCAATCGTCTTTTCCTAGCTTGCCACGGTGGCGCGCGCCACCGTCTATCACGACAAGGTTTGGTCGGCGTGTGGGTCCGCCCGCGGTTGGCGGCGCGACCGTCTCATCGCGGCGCCCCACATCGGTTCCGCCGGTCAGCAAGTCCGATACGGGAGGCGCCGGTACGCGCCGGTTTGAGGAGGCGTTGTCGCGGGTGGCGAGGTCTAGGGCGTGGGCGTAACGCAGGGCGGAGTCGACGGCGATGCCGAAAAGGTGGCAGAGACGGCGGACGTCTCCGTTGGCGGCGTGGATTTCTTGGAGGATTCGGTCTTCTCGCAACGCGCGCGCCGATATGCCGGCCTTCTTCCATGGGAAGGAATGGCTGGGCTGGTTCAGTCGGGGCGCGGTCTGCATCGTGACGAACAGATGCTGGTTGCGGGTGTTGGGCCATTTCGCGAACCGGTGGTCGAGCCACGCCGACAGGCGCGCCAGGACGGGCGCCGCCAGGGGGATGACGCGACCGTCCGGGAGGGACAGGCGGCCATCGACGATGTCGGTCAACTGGAGAGCGCGGACCTGGGAGTTGGTGAGCGCGTGGAACGCTACCAACGCAACGCCCAGCGCCACCGCGGGGTCTGGATGGTTCAGGGCGCCGAGGATCACGGCCGAGTCCATCGGCATCGGGATGGTTCCATCGCCGCGGCCGGGGCGCAGTCCGCGCGTCGGGTCAGCGAAGACCAGCTTGCGGCCCTTAAGGATCGTGAACAGGGACCGGAAGCCAAGCGTGGCGGCGTGCCGGTTCGTGGGGTCGGCGGGCAGGGACGCGGCGATCAGTTCGGCGGTCACCCCGGAGAACGACTCATGTCCGGCTTCTGCCCAGGCGGCCACTATGGGCGCGATGCCGCGGGCCTGGATTCGCACAGTCGATTCTTCACGCGGTTTGCGGCGGGGTGGGGTCCGGCTGCCGTGGAGCATCACGTCGAACCACAGCTCAAGATGCCCCCGCATGGCCTCGGGGAGGCCGGCGAACTTGCCCTCGAAGAACCGGTCGATGGCCGGCACGCGGTCGTCCACCAAGAGCCCGGCGGCGTCGAGGACCTCAAGCGTGGAACGGACGTTGCTCTCGCTGTCGTAGCGGCGCAGCCGGACCACTTCGCTGGCGCGGATCGAGGTGGCGCCGTCGGGAGCGAGGATCTGCAGCATCTTCAATGACCGGCGGACCTGGTTGGTCTGGCGTTTCGACCATCCGAACTGCTCGGCGCGGGAAAACACGATCCCGTCTGTCCGCCAGGCCCAGTCCCGCGCCCGCTCGGTCGCCAAGCGCCGGAGCGCTTCCGCGTTCGGGGCGATGTCGAACAGCGGGGGTTGTTCCCACCCGGCGGGGGCCTGGGCGTCGGCCTGGTCGAGCAGGACGCGCGCCGCGCGCAACGACCGCTTCGGGGGCTTCGGCTTGCCGCGGGGCGCCATGTTGGCGAAGAACAACTGCTGTCCGTGACGGGCGACGGCGGACAGGTCGGGGGCCATGCCGGCCGCGGTCAGCAAGCGGGCCGATTCTAGGCACAGGCGGCACCCTCCTTGGTCTCCGAGCGGCACACGGCGTCCGCAATACGCGCAGTCGCCGACCGGGTAGTGGCCCGCCCACCAGCGGCACTGCCAGCATTTCCAGTTGTGCCTCCGGTAGACGCCCCACGCGAGGCAGTCTTGGCAGGAGCCCACATACTCCGGGCTGCCGGGGTGGCACCGCTCGCACATGCCTTGGCTGAAGTAGGCGGCCGATCCGCAGCGCGGAGAACGGCCCTCCGGGCAGGCAGTGGTAGCAGAAGTCCACTCTCGGGCGTGTCCAGGCGGCGCGGGCCACCCCGCAGCCGGCGCACTTGTTGGGCGGTCGCAGCCTGGCGTCGGGACCGGGTGCCGGGCTCACAGCGGAGGACCGGGCCTCTTGCCGTTGAACCCGGGTTTCACAATCGACGGCGAGGTGCCGTTGGATTCCTCATCAAGGTCGCGGTGCCTGGCGGCGACCTTGTCCGGCTCGGGCGTGAGCAGGTCCGCAGTCGTGCAGTCCAGCACAGCGCAGATCACGTCCAAGTCGTCCAGCCGGATCGTCGTCGGGGCGCCGGCCCACAGGCCAGACATTTTGCCCGCGCTCATCTCCAGCCCGGCGTCCGCCAACATCCGCCGCAACTCCGAGGACTTCCAAACGCCTCGCTCGGCAGCCCTGATACGCAGGTTCCACTTCATCGCTTCATACGCTCCCTCCGAAACGGGTCTCCAGGCGCCGGTTCGCGCTAACCCACGCCTGCTCAATATGGTCGCTGGCGACGTGTATGTATCGGGTTGTGGTGGACAGCCACTCGTGCCCAAGCACCTCCTGGATGGCCTTTAGGTCCATGCCGGCGCCGTACAGGGACGAGGCGCAGTAGTGCCTGAGAACATGGGGGCTCATTCGATCCGCCCACGCTGGAAGGTGGATTGCGGTTTGGGCTTTCAGCCCCTTGCGCAGCACGTCGTCGCTGGCCCGAGAACAACGGCCCAGCCCGCCGTCGCAACGCTCCGAGGGGATCATCGGCGCGTCCGGGTTCTCCCGGTCCGGGCCGAAGAGGTGCCGCACTTGGGCCAGCCACCAGTCAATAAGCCGATCCGCGCCGTTGATCGCGGGCACCAGCCTCTGCTTCGGGCCGCGCCCGCGCGAGCCCTTCCCGAACCTGACATGCAGCTTGCCGAACTCACCCAGCCCGGGCCGCCAGTCCCGGATGTCCAGCTTCGTGCTCTCCGTTATTCGCAACCCCAGCCTGCGCCACAGGGAGGCCGCGAAATAGTCCCGCGCCGCCGGCAGGAACTTTCTAGCCTGCTCCAACGTGACCCGCCAGCCCGCGAACAGCGCGTCGACCTCCGCGTCCGAGGGCGGCACGCGCACCTTGCCCAGACTGGCACCCGACTGCCTGTTGAACTCGTCAATAGGCTGGTCGACCACAAACCCGGTCAGCGCGTGCACGTCGGATTGGTAGCGGGAGATCAGGAAGTCGTAGAACTGCGCGATCATTCCCGCCTTGCCGGCCCTCGTGCTCACCGCCTGACCCGCGCGGTGCAACGCCGCGAGGAACCGGTCGGCATCGTCGGGAGACGCGATCCACAACGGACCGCCCAGGCTGCGGCGGAACTCAAACACCACGGCACGGGCCGAGGCGACATGGCCATCCGACAGTCCGGCGGCGGCCATTGCCAGCGCGTACTGGTCGATCAACTCTTGCTCGAAGTCTGCCGCATCCTGCTCTGTCCGCAGCTCGCGCGCCGAACCGATGCTGCCCACGACAGCGAGGTTCATCGCCCTGCCAGTTCAGCCACAGCGCTCATCATTCACGATTAAAGCCGAATCTTCAATATTCATGACGGCGTGTCGGGAATCTCACGACACCAGGGACCTGCAGACCACCTGCTTACTATGCGTCAACTGGGTACCGGACACAAAAACAAACTCGCGGGACTAGAGACACACCCAAGAAACCGCAGGTCACCGCCTATTTCGGCGTCGTGGCCCGCCGCTGTTCGGTTCGACGGGCAACCAGTGCCGGGCCGCCGCGGGCACCTGGGTCGAGGCGGGGCCGCCCCGCCCGACCGAACCCGTTCCGCAACCACCTCTTGAAGGAGCCACACCCCATGACCGCATCACCTTGGCCGGCGGACCAGCCCGCCGTGACCATCGCCGCCGACCAGTCCGGCGCCCTGACCGTGGAACTCCACGGCGCCCCCTACACCCTGCCGGACCCGTCGCTGGGCCGCCGCGACCAGATGGGGCGCCTCCTGGACCACTTCTGCCAGCTGTTCCGCGCGCCCTTCCAGGCCCGCGTCACCGAAGCAGACGGCACCATCCACCAAGGATGGGTGCCGGACGAGCGCGCCGCTACGCCCGCCGCGACGCCCGCGGCCGCGGCAACCGAACCCGCGCCGGGCGCGGCGGCGGGGCCGCGCGACGCCGCCGAGCCGGCCGCCGCCGCCAGGCCCGGACACTGGGCGAGGCACGCCGCCGCCCGGCCGGCGGCCAGCGCCGACGACGGTTCCGGCGGGCCGGTGGCAGTCGGCGGGGACGGGTTCATCCCCAACGAGACTGTGGCGTTCGCGGTCGTGGTGGCGGAGGCCACCGCCGCCCTGGACGGGACCGCCGTCGTCGAACTGCCCGCCGACTACGTGCGGGAACTCGCCGGGGATGTCGCCCTGATCGGGCGGCTGTCCGGCACACTCGCGGTCCGCCAACCCGCCTCCCAACTGTGACCCCGCCGGCCGCGGCGCCCGCCGGGCGGGACGCGCTCGCCAACCTCGGCGTCGCCGCCGTCCTCTCGGTCGCCGCGTCCGGGGCGGTGTTGCGGGCCGCCGGCAGTCTCGCCGCGTTCCTGACCCGCTGGCCCCAGCCGTCCGGGCCGCTCGCCGCCGGGATCAAAGTGCTGCTCGACCCGGCCGATCCCGGCGCGGCGCTCGGCGCCGAGGGGTTGAACCCCGTCGCCTATTGGGCTGTGGCCGCGCTGATGCTCGCCGGTCTGGCGGCGCCCGGCGTGTGGGCGTGGGCCGCTTGGCGGGACCGCGCCCAGCGGACCAGAACCGACCCGCGCCGGGCGGCGGGCGCCGCGAGCCGCGACGAGACCCGCCGCGCCGCGTCCGGAAAAGCCCTCGTCCGGCGCGGCCGGACCCTGCGGCCCTCCATCCAGGATCCTCGGCCCGGCGACATCGGGTACCTGATCGGACGCAGCCGCGGGCAACAAATATGGGCGTCAGTGGAGGACAGCATCCTCCTGATCGGGCCACCCCGCTCCGGCAAAGGCCTCCACGTCGTCATCAACGCGATCCTGGACGCGCCCGGCGCGGTCGTCACCACATCCACCCGCCCCGACAACCTCACCGCCACGCTGAAAGCCCGCCAGAAGACCGGCCCTGTCGCGGTGTTCGACCCGCAACGCCTCGCCGAAGGCCTCCCCGCCGGGCTGCGGTGGTCGCCGGTCCGGGGCTGCGAGGAGCCGCTGACCGCGATGATCCGCGCCGCCGGGCTCGCCTCGGCGACCGGGGTCGGCGCCGGCGGGGTCGAGAACGGCGGGTTCTGGGAAGGCAAAACCAGGGTCGCCCTCCAAGCGCTGCTCCACGCCGCCGCCCTGGACGGCCGCGACGCCAAAGAACTGTTCCGGTGGACACTGGACCCGAACAGCGCCATCGACGCGGTCTCCGCGCTCCGCTCCCACCCCGGCGCGGCCACCGGGTGGGCGGAAGCGTTGGACGCCACCATCAACTCGGACCCGCGCACCCGCGACTCGATCTGGCAGGGCGTGTCCCTGTCACTCTCGGCGTTGGCCGACCCGCGGGTGCTGGCCGCGGTCAGCCCCCGCCCGGACGAGCAATTCGACCCCGCCCGGTTCCTCCAAGACTCCGGCGCGCTGTTCCTGCTGGCGACCGGAGCCGGCGCGGGCGCCTCGGCCGCGCTGGTCGCCGCCCTGATCGAAGACCTCGTGGAAACCGCCCGGCACCTCGCGGCCCGCTCGCCCGCCGCCCGACTGGACCCGCCCCTGCTGCTGGCGCTGGACGAGGTCGGGAACCTCGCTCCCCTCCCGTCCCTGCCGACCCTGATGGCCGAAGGGGGCGGCACCGGGATCACCACCATGCCCGTCCTCCAGTCCCTGGCGCAAGCCCGGGACCGCTGGGGCGCGGACGCGGCCGGCGCGATCTGGGACGCCTCCATCGTCAAAATCATCCTCGGCGGCGCGTCCTCGCCGGCCGACCTGAGAGACATCTCAACCCTGATCGGCGAACGCGACGAGGCCGTCACATCCGACACCCGCTCCGAGACCGGGGGCCTGTCCACCCAACGGTCCATCCGCCGCGTCCCCATCATGCCGCCAGAAGCGATCCGGACCCTCCCGTTCGGAACCGGGGTCGTCCTGCTGCGCTCCGCCCGGCCCATCATCGCCGACCTGCGCCCCTGGCCATCCAGGAAAGACGGGAAACACCTCGCCGCCGACCGCGCCCAAGTGGAAGGCGACCTGCGGGCCGCCGCCCACGCCAGCTCCGCCGGCGGATAGCCCGCCGCCTCCGCAATCCGCATGGTTCCGGCACGCGCGTCGGGGGAAGCGCCGCACCTGGCCGGTGAGAGCGGCCCGCCAACAGGGGCGGCCGCGTGAACGGCAAGGACACCGTTGATGCCCATCACGACCAAAACCTCGATGAGCGGCTTCGTCGCTTCGACCCCGAGGCTGACCCGCACCGAGACGGGCGAGGCGCGCCTCTACATGAAAGTAGGCCAAGAGCACTTCACCCGTCAGCCGGACGGCTCCTACACCCAAGACGACACCACGTTCCACGACCTCGCGGTCTACCGCCGCTCCGCCGAGCGGGCCGCCGCCCGGTTCGCCAAGGGCGACAAGTTCATCGCCGAGGGCCACATCCGCGCTTACACCGTCACAGGCGCCGACGGGCAAGCGACGCAGGCGGAAGAATTCGTCGCCCGCCGGATCGGCCACGACGCCGCCGTCACCGACTACCAAGTCGACCGCCGGCCCCGCCAAACCCGAACCCAGCAGGCCGAGGTGCCTGCCCGGCAGACCGGCCCCGCCGGGCGGGAGACCCGGACCGCCCAGTCCGGCGGCTTCCCGGCCGGGCTCAACGCCCTTCCGCCCGCCTCCGCGCCGACGAGCGCCGCCATCGGAATGTGAGGCCCCGGCCATGAACCAACAAGCGAACCTTGAACAACCCGAGCCCGGCCCGCGCGACCCACGCGCCCCGGAAGCAGACGACCCCGGCGACTACGGCTACGACGGCATCGACCTGGGCGGCAACGCCTCGGCGACGGACGGGCCGCCCGCGCCAATAGTGTGGGCCAACCTGTCCTCCGACGAGTTGGAGCACCAGTGGCTGGCGCTGAACGCCTGGGTGGAAGACGCCCGCCACACCTACCACCTGCCCGCCAACATCGTCCCCCCGTTCTGGCACCGCCACCAACTCCTGGTCGAGCACCTCTCCGCGCTCAGAACCCACTGGCAAGCCGCCCACCACCCCGACCAGTCCGGGTCCGGGCCGTTCGGGTTCCTCCGCGACCTGGAGGAATGGAAAACCAGGATGCGGGAAGCCGTCGCCACGCTCGGCACCCGGATGGATCAAGACCGCCCCGCCCGGCTCGCGCCCTGGCCCGGCGAACCCGAACCCGACCCCGAAGACCAACTCCCGCCAGTCAACCTCGCCAACCGGTACGAAGACCTCGTTGGCGTGGTCATGTGGCACGTGGAGCGGGTCCGACGCCAAGAAGACCACTACTACCAACTGATCGCCGACGCCATCGACGCCGACAGTCAGGCGGAGGCGGAGTGATGGCGAGGACATACAGGCCCAAGACCCGCCGGAAGCGCCAAGAAGACCGCGATCTGCGCGTTGTTTCAGTGGCCAACGATCCTTTGGATGAGGGAGCGCTGGTCAACGTCTTCTTGATGCACACCATCAGCTGCGGTCTGCCGCCCAAGAACGGCGCGGATCGCCTGACGATGCTGAGGAGGCAGCTGCCTCCGCGCCCCGAGAAGCTGCGAACCCAGCCCGCATAGGACTAAAATGCGGCTTAGCCAGGCATCACCTGACACGAGCACCCCGCCTTCACGGGCGGAATGTCCGAACCGCAGGTTCGGAACCATGACGCGCTTGGCCAAGCCGCATCGTCTGTTGTGGCGATCCTGTTTGAATGAGAGGAAGCGTCATGGCGTCACCAATCGCCGCTGCTGGCAACGTCTCTGCGGGCCACGCGACGCCGCGGGCTGTCACCTACCTTAGGGTCTCAACCAAGGAGCAGGCAGAGAAGGGTGGCCAGGACGAGGGTTACTCGATCCCGGCTCAGCGGGCAGCGAACCACCGCAAGGCCGAGCAACTCGGCGCGGAGATCATCGAGGAGTTCACAGACGCGGGAGAGTCAGCTAGGAAGGCGGACCGGCCCGCGCTCCAGCGGATGCTGGCTTACGTCGCCGAACACCGGGTGTCCTATTGCATCGTCCACAAGGTTGACCGGCTAGCCCGCAACCGGGCCGATGACGTGACGATCCACCTGGCGCTCCAGCAGGCCGGGGTGATGCTGGTGTCCGCGTCGGAAAACATCGACGAGACCCCGTCCGGGATGCTGTTGCACGGCATCATGTCCTCCATCGCGGAGTTCTACTCCCGCAACCTGTCGACCGAGGCCGTCAAAGGTATGACCCAGAAAGCGCTGACCGGGGGCACACCGAACCGCGCCCCTATCGGCTACCTCAACGTTGGCGTGCGTGACGCCCAGGGTAGGGAGGTCCGCACCGTCCGAGTCGATCCCGACCGCGCGCCGCTCATAACTTGGGCGTTCAAAGCGTTCGCCTCGGGGGACTGGACCATCACACAGATGCGCGAGGAACTGAACCGCCGGGGCCTGACCACGGTCCCGACCCCGAAACGCCCGGCCGGGCCGCTGTCGAAGAACGCCGTCAACCGGATACTGACCAACCCTTACTACAAAGGCACAGTCGTCTTCCGGGGCACGTCCTACAAGGGTGCCCACGAGCCGATCGTCCCCGCGGAGGTGTTCTCCCAGGTCCAACTCGTCCTTGAATCACACAACTCGGCTGTCGATCGCACCCAGCTTCACGACCACTATTTGAAAGGCACCGTCTACTGCGGCCTGTGCCGCTCCAGGCTGATCATTGTCAACGCGAAGAACCCAAAGGGCGTCATCTACCCGTACTTCGTCTGCTCGGGGCGGCACAACAAGGCCACCGACTGCGACTTCCAAGCCGTTCCCATCGCCAAAGTCGAGCACCTGGTCCGCGACCACTATGCCACCATCACCATCCCTCCCGAAACCCGCCTGGCGCTACGGGGCGCGCTGAACTCCAAGTTCGATGAACTGGTCGCCTCAGCCAAACCCGAACTGGAAGGCAAGACCGCCGAGGCGCGCCAGCTCGAAGCCGAACAAGACCAACTGGTCCGCGCCCACCTGGCGGGCAACCTCGCCGGCGACGTGATGGGCCGGATGCAAAGGGAACTGGCGGCGAAACTGGAGATAGTGCGCGGTGAGATCGCCAACCTGGCTCAGGACTACGCGGCCCAGCGCCAGTTCATTGACGATTCCCTCGCTCTGGCCGACGATCCGCAGGCCCTCTACGACCGATCGAACGCGGACACCAGGCGGATGGCGAACCAGGTGTTCTTCAAGCGCCTCTACATCACCGAGCGGGCCGAGGGCGCTCCGCCGAGGGCC
>JAITFE010000105.1 GCA_031281585.1 Bifidobacteriaceae bacterium
CGGGGTCACCTGTCGGCCGCGTCCCCCAGCGGGCAGGCGTTGATGGTCGAGCCGTCTTCGAGGGTGGCGCTGGCCTGGCTTAGCTGGTCGGCCAGGTCGGCCGGCGGGGTCAGGCCCAAGGAGGCCGTGGGGTCGGCCCAGCCGCCCTGAGGGGTGATTGCCAGGCCTTCGAGCATGGCGCGGGCCCGTGCCGGGTCGCCGCCATGCGCGGCGGCGTAGAAGATCAAGTCGCCGTCCCGCTGGTTGATCACCACGCCGACCCGCACGCCGTCGATCTCGGCGGGCAGGTAAATGTGGATGGGGCTTTCCTCCGGCACGATCGCCATGCCGCTCTCAAGGCAGTCGACCGCCCCATCGGCTCCGGGCACCGATCGGGACCACATCAGGGAGGGCGTCAAAATGTACGAGTCCTCCGGGTAGAAAAGGTAGCCGGGGAGGGCCTCCAGCGGCCCGGCAGCGCCCTCTGCAACAACCATCCCGTGATCGCCGGCCGGCTCGCCCGTGCTGGACTCCGAGTAGGCCACCGGGTCGCCCGCGGCCCCCACCTTCAACCGGGTCATGGACCAGGCGCGCACAAAGTGGAAGGACCCGTCGCCGTCTTCGTCCGCCAGCCGCGCCAGGGCCGATGCCGACCAGGCGGTCCCAGCCACACCCGACGTCGCGCTGAGCACCTCGCCGCTCAACACCCGCACCGGGGGGGCCGGAGCTATCGGCCCGTCCGCGGGCGGGACAACCGGGTCTGCCGACTCGTCCGGCCCGTCCGCGGGCGAGGCCGACGTCACGGGGTTCACGCTCTGCCCAACCGGAGGCCCGGCCGGCGCCCCGCCCAGGTTGGCCGCCGCGACCACAATGGCGACGCCGGCGGCGGCGGCCGTCGCGGTCGCGCCGACCACCCAGGCCGCCCGAGGCCAACGCCGCAGGGGCGGCCGGACGGCGCGCCCCTCCGGCTCGAACGGCGCGGCCGGCCAGGCGCCTTCTGCGGATCCGGCCTGGCCGGCGCCCACCCGGACAAGCGGAGATTGGGCATCGGCGCGCGGGGCCGCCGGCTTGGCGCCGGACGGAACGGGGTTGGCGGCTTTCAACGCCGCTATGGCGAAATTGCGTCTCATGATTGGTCCTCCAAGGTTGAGTAGCGGGCTTTGAAAGCCGCGCGGGCGCGCCCCAAGCGCATCCACACGGCGGCGGTGGAACAGCCAATCAACGCCGCGCACTCGGCGCCGCTGAGGCCGTCCCAATAACGGGCCATCAGGATTTCGGACTGCGGCGCCGGCAATGAGGCCAAGGCATCGCGGACCCGAACCTGCAGGTCCGTGGCGCCCATCGGGTCCGCCGCCACGGGTTCGCGGGAGAGCTCGGCGGCCACTGCCGCCTGGGCGCGCCTGGCGCGCTCCCCCGAACGCCAGGCGTTGGCCAGCAGGTTCCGGGCGGTCACGAACAGCCAGGCGGGCGTCGGCAAGGAACCCTCCACGCCGCGCTCCCACGCCAGCTTGAAGACCTCGGCGGCCAAGTCCCGCGCCAGTTCAGGGTCCAGGCACCGCCTGAGCAGATAGGCCTGGATCCGCGGATGCTCGGCCTGGAACAAATCGGCGAAGGCGCGCTCCGAGGTCTCTGCGGCCCCGGCCGGCCCGGGGCCTCGGTTCTTAGCCGCTGTCACCGGGACAACGCTATTGGCTGCGGCTGTCGTCACAACCAATACATGTCACGAACCGCCCCAAACCTAACGGGTCCGCCAGAACGGATTTCCCGACGCGGGGCCGCCGGGGTCGAGGAGCTCAGGCCAACTCGGGGCCGCAAGGACTTGCCGGAAATAGGTACCGTCCCCATTTTCCGCTAGCTCGCGGCCCGCGGGGACTTGCCGGAAATAGGTACCGTCCCCGTTTCCGTCCCCGTTTCTGGGCGGGTCGAGGAGCCCTTGTCGGCCCGCAAGGCGGCCTGGTGGGCGAACCAAAGCTCGTGTTTGGCCGCCGGGTCTTTGAGGCTGACGCCCGCCAACTCTTCGATGCGTTCCAATCTGCGGCGCACGGTGTGGCGGTGGACGCCGAGCGCCGCCGCAGCCTGGCCAAGCGCTCCGTCCGCTTCCAGCACGGCGCCCAGCGTCTCGAGGTCCCGCCGCCGCGCCTTGCCGGGATCGAGGAGACGGCCGAGGCGAGCGCGCGCGTACGCCCAGAGCTCTTCTGGCGTGAGCAAATCCAACAGACTTGCCGCCGATGCCGTGTCGCGGCTTCCGCGTTCGGCCTGCGCCAGCGCTGCCGCCCCGGCCGCTTCCCGCCGCGCGCCAGCCATTTCCGCCCAGCCGTGCGGCCCCGAGCATCCGACGGCGAGAGCGCCCGCGGTGGCCAGGCGCGCGGCGGCCTCCTCGGCTGAGACCGCCGGGACCGCCAGGTAGACAGCGCCGCCAACGCGGCCGAAGACCAGGGGGGCGAGCCGGGAGCGCGCGCCAGCCCTGAATGGGGCCAAACCCCACATCACTCGGTCCAGTTCGGCTAGCGGACCCGTGGCGCAGACCAGAACCACGGGTTCCGGTGGGAAACCCGACCACAATGCCGCGCCCACCGCGCGGGCCAGTCCCACGTTGCCGTCCAGCAATTCGGCCATGATCGCGGAGCGAATCGTGTTCATGGCCGAGTCACCGGCGACATCCTTGGTCGCGAAGGCCGCCAGCAAGTCCGCCGCCAGCAAGACCGTGGAGGTGGCGAAGGGATCGAATTCCAAGGCCGACCCCGCCACCAACGCGCCCAGCGGACTGTCGCCGCCTGAGCGCACGGTCTGGGCGAACAAGGGGCCGGCCGTCCGCGTGGACCAAAGGGCGGTCTTGCCCGAGGCGGCCAAGTCCTGGGCGGCCTTCGCCGCCGCCCCGCTGACGGCCAGATGGGACCGGGCCGCCACCCGTCCGTCCGCGTCCACAAACGCGGCCCAGCCGCCCAGGATCTCGGCGGTTCTGCTAACTATGGCCGCCAGCGGGTCCTTGGTGGCGGCCGCCGCGACCAGGCGGCGTTGGGCGGTGTTCGCCCTCCGCAGCGTCGCCTCCTGGTCCTGGGACAGGACCTGCGACACGGTCTTGATGATGGCGGAAAAAGGCAGCTCGAGCGGGATCTCAAACAGCGGCAGTCCGTTGTCTTCGACCGCTCGCACCAGGGGTTCTGGGGCGGCGGCGTGGTGGATGTGGGTTCCGAAGCCCAACGCCACGACCCCGCTTGCGCGCAAGCCGGCCGCGTATTCGGCCGCCAGCTTGGCCAGCAGGGCCTGGTTTTCGGCGCTGGGTTTGGGGAACTGCGAACCGGTGGTTACGAGGACCTCGCCCGGTTCGGCGAAGGCGCTGGAATCAGCCAGTTCGCTTTGGTGCACCCAAATGATCGGGGCGTCCAAGGCGGCCGGGTCGGTGGCGCTGATGAGCCTCAGATTCAACCGGGGGTGCTCAATCAGCTCGCGCACTGTGATCGTCACGTTCTAACAATGCCGCAAGAACCGCCCGAAATGGGCCCAGGCGGCGGATTCGGGCGTCGAAATTGTCCAAGCTGGCCCTTACCGGGCCTCTCCGGGCCCAAGATACTGGGCAATGGAAGTCCATTGGCCGCGACCGGCCCGCCGAATGAGAAAGGACGCCGCCACGGTGAAACTGACTGAATACCTCCCCTACCTCTCGCCCGCGCTGGCCAAGTCCACCGACTTGGTAGTCGACCGGGGACTGGGCTCTTATCTGTGGGATTTGAACGGGCGCCGCTACATCGACTGGGTGCAGGGTATTGCCGTCAACGCTTTGGGGCACTGCCACCCACGGGTGGTCAAAGCGGTGGCCGAACAGGCCGGCAAGCTGCTCACGGCGTCCTTCAACCTGGTGAGCTACCCGACCACGCTCGAATTGGCGCGCCGTCTCGCCGAGAAGCTGCCAGGCGATTTGGGCTCGGTGTTTTTCTCCAACGGGGGCGCGGAAGCGGTCGACGGGGCCATCAAACTGGCCCGCGTCGCGACCGGGAGGCCGGGGATCGTGGCTTTCAAGGGCTCGTTCCACGGTCGCACGCTGGGAGCGACGGCCATCACGTCGTCATCGGCCAAGTACCGCAAGGGCGCCGATCCGCTGATGGCGGGCGTCGACTTTGTGGCCTACCCGTCCAAGGACCAAACCCCAGCGGGCCTCACCGACGAGGAGCGCGGCGAATTCGCCCTGGCACAACTGAGCGAACTGTTCACCCACGTGCGGGATCCGGAAACTGTCGCCGCGATCATTGTCGAGGTTGTCCAAGGCGAAGGCGGTTATCACGTGGCGCCCGCCGGCTTCCTGCGGGGCTTGCGCGAGGTCACCCGCCAACACGGCATTCTCCTTATGTTCGACGAAATCCAATCCGGTTACGGGCGGACC
Organism: Bifidobacteriaceae bacterium; assembly: GCA_031281585.1. Taxonomy (NCBI): domain Bacteria; kingdom Bacillati; phylum Actinomycetota; class Actinomycetes; order Bifidobacteriales; family Bifidobacteriaceae; species Bifidobacteriaceae bacterium. The sequence goes on from JAITFE010000105.1 coordinate 4,358, forward strand.
GGGCGGTTCTTGGCGGCCTCGCATTGGGACGTGGTGCCGGACATCGTGACGCTGGGCAAGGCCCTGGCGGGCGGCATCCCGGCCAGCGCGATCGTGTCAACCCCCGACATCATGGCGAAATGGCCCCCCGGCGCCCACGGCACCACCTTCGGCGGCAATCCGTTGGCGAGCGCGGCGGGCCTGGCGGTGCTAGACGAATTCGACGAGGCGGACGTGATTGGCAACGCGAACACGCAGGGCGAGTACTTGGCCAGCCGACTGGCCGGCTTCGCCGAACAATTCAGCGTTGTGACAGACGCGCGCGGGCTGGGGCTGATGCGTGCAATCGAGCTCCGGGGCGCCGGCCGTTCGCAGGGCGCGGCCCTGGTCGAATCCGTCCGCCGCGACTGCCTTGAACACGGCCTGCTGCTTTTGTCCTGCGGCGCGAAAGGGGACGGGATCCGCATAGTCAGCCCGCTCAACACGGACCGCGCCACCTTGGACGAGGGCCTGGCGATCCTTGAGGGCGCTCTAGACCGGGCTGGCAGAGGGGAGTGACGGGGATGTCGATCCCGCGAGTTGTCTACTTCAACATTGACGGCGGCCTCGATTACGAGAACAGCCTGCTCCGCAAGTGGGGCCACAGCGGGAAACTCGAATTGGTGGAGGCGAAAGCCTCCGGCGGCGGCCCGGAGTCCTTCATCGAAGCGGCGCGTGAGGCCGATGGCGCGGTGGTGGAATACCTGAGCCTGGACCGCGCGGTGCTGGGGGCGCTGCCGTCCTTGAGAATCGTGTCGGTGCAGTCGATCGGGTACAACAACATAGACACGGCGGCCGCGTCGGAATTCGGGATAGCCGTCACCAACGCCCCCGGCTTTTGCGTGCAAGAGACGGCGTTGCACACGCTGGGGCTGCTGGTGGACCTCGCCAGAAAGATCACGTTCCTCGACCGGTCGGTGCGCGCCGGTTCGTGGAACCCGCTGCTGGGGCCGTTGCCGCGCCGGCTCAGCGGCCTAACGGCCGGCTTGGTGTTCTTTGGCGGCATCCCCCAACGGCTGGCGCCCGCGCTCAAAGCCATCGGGTTGCGGGTGATGGCCTGGGCCCCCACCAAGTCAGCGGAGTTCCTCGGCGCCTTCGGGGTGGAGAAAGCGGACACGCTGGACAGCCTGCTGGAGGCCGCGGACTTCGTGTCGCTGCACACGCCGCTATTCGACCAGACCCGCCATCTCATCTCAGACCGCGAACTCGGCTTGATGAAACCGACGGCGTTCCTGATCAACACGGCCCGCGGGGCCGTGGTGGACGAGCCGGCGCTGGTCCGCGCTTTGCGGTCCGGCGCAATCGCGGGGGCCGGGATCGACGTGATCGAGGACGAGGATTCCGAGACCTCGGAACTGTTTGGCTTGGAGAACGTGGTGATCACCCCGCACGCGGCCTTCGTCTCGGAGGAGTCCTTCCGCGAGGCGCGGGAGATCTGCCTGCGTCAGCAGGTGCAACTCCTGGTGGAAAACCGCCGGCCAGATTGCGTGGTCAACTCCTTTGGCGAGTCGGACGGCCAGGGAAAGTAGGCATGGGCAGATGCGCGCGGCTATCTACAACGGCCCGTTTGCCGTCCAAGCGGAAAACGTCCCCGACCCACAGATCGAGCAGGCCACTGACGCGATCGTAAACGTGGCGTGCGCCGCCGTGTGCGGCTCCGACCTGTGGACCTACCGGGGCCAGGGCGGGGTTCGGGAGGGATCACGGATTGGCCACGAATTCGCGGGTGTGGTGGCCAAAACCGGACCAGGCGTCACCGGCCTGAAGACGGGCGACTGGGTGGTGGCGCCCTTCCGCTACTCGGATGGAACCTGCGTTCATTGCCAGGCCGGGCTGGAAAGCTCCTGCGTCCGCGGCGGGTTTTGGGGGAGGCACATAACCGAAGCGGGACAAGCGGACCAGGTCCGCGTGCCGTTTGCGGACGCCACCTTGGTCAAGGCCCTTCCCGGCGGCGAGGCGCCGGACCAAGGGTTGTCTAGGCACCTGTTGACCCTTGCCGACGTGCTGCCGACGGGCTACCACGGCGCCAGCCGGGCGGGGGTGGGCCCGGGCGCGACAACCGCCGTGGTGGGCGATGGCGCGGTTGGGCTTTGCGCGGTGCTCGCCGCTCGGCTCCTTGGGGCGGAGCGCGTCCTCGCCTTCGGCGCGCACGCCGACCGGTTGGCGCTCGCCACGAGCTTTGGGGCGACCGAGGTGTTTCGCCTGCGGGGCGCCGCCGCGGCCGAAGCCGCGGCCGAGGCGACGGGCGGACTTGGAGCCGACCAGGTGATCGAAGCGGTTGGCACGCCCGACGCCTTCGCCACGGCCTTGAAGATGGTCCGGGCGGGCGGGGTGGTGAGCTACGTTGGGCTCCCGCACGGCGTCACCCTGGACCTGTCCCAGGTTTTCCCGACGAACGTCACCATCACCGGCGGCATAGCCCCCGCCCGGCACTACATTCCGCTGCTGGCGCCCAAGGTGGCGGCGGGGGAAATCACCCCGGGAGACGTGTTCACGGCGACGTTCCCGCTGGCGGAAGTGGACCAAGCGTACCGACAGATGGATCAGCGCGGACAGATCAAAGCTCTGCTCACGCCCTGATCAGCGTTCTCCCGCTCAACCGCCCGACCTCGCAACCGCGACTCAAGAGGCGGAGTCTTCCGTCAAACTGAATCCGGGAGCGCCCGGGATGGAGCTGAGCAGTTGTTGGGTGTAGGGATGGCCGGGGCTGGACAAGACTTGGCCGGTCGGGCCGGTCTCAACAATCTGACCGGCCCGCATCACCGCTACATCCGTGCAGACGCCCCGCACCACCGTCAGGTCGTGGGAGATCAACAGCATGGAGAAGGACGTCTCGCGTCTCAACTCCTCGAGCAGGGCCAAGACCTCGGCTTGGACCGAGACGTCCAAGGCCGAGGTGACCTCGTCGGCGACCACGACCTCGGGCCGGGTGCTGAGGGCACGGGCGATCGCGATGCGTTGGCGTTGCCCGCCGGAAAACTCGTGCGGATAGCGGCTGATGGCGTCGCCAGGCAAGCTCACGCGGCTGAGCCAGTCGGTGATCTTGTCGCGGTTGCGGGCGACCGACATGGACCTGGGGTTCAGCGCCTCCGCCATGGACTGCCCTATGGTCTTGCGCGGGTCGAACGAGGCGTACGGGTTCTGCGGTATGTAGCAGACCTGGTCCCGCAGCGCGGCGGGACGGGGCGCGCCCGGCGTGAGCGTGTAACCCATGACGTCAAGCCTGCCCGCGTCGAACCGGTAGATGCCGGTCACGATCTTCCCCAAGGTGCTCTTTCCGGAGCCCGATTCTCCGACAAGGCCCAAACAACCGCCTTGCGGTAGCTGCAGGTCGAGTCTTGCGAGCACAGTCCGCCGTTGCGGTCCCCAGCCAAAGGCTTTCCCAACCGAGGTCAGCCTGACCGCCGCGGGCGGGCCGTCACGGGGCGGTTCTTGCCCCAGTTGCTCCAGTTCAGTCACCTTGTTCCCACTTTCGCTGTGGCCGGTTCCCCGGTTGGCCCGAACCGGCGGGAGGCGTTGAGCAGGCGCTGGGTGTAGGGGTGCGTCACGTCACGGGTGGCCAACTGCGCCGGCGAGATCTCCTCCACGATCTCGCCCTTGTACATCACCAGAATCCGGTCGCAAATCGCCTCCACGACCCCAAGGTCATGCGATATGAAGAGCACGGCGGCGTTGGTCTGCTCCCGGAAACGGTAGATTTTGCGCAGCACGTCGGCTTGGACCGTCACGTCCAGCGCGGTGGTTGGCTCATCCGCCACCAGAAGAGCCGGGCCGGTCAGCAAAGCCCCCGCTATCAGCGCGCGCTGCAGCATTCCGCCGGAAAGCTGGTGGGGGTACTGCCTCAGGCGCTGCTCCGGATCGGTGATGGAGACCTGGGCGAACGCCTCGGCGAGTTCCGCTCGCGCCTGTTTTCGGCCCAGCCCGAAGTAGGTGCGCCGAACTTCGGTGAGTTGGGTGCCAATCCGGTGCAGCGGGCTGAAGGTCGACATGGGGTCTTGGTACACAAGGGCCACCTGGTGGACCAGCGAGGCCGGACCGGCGCCGGCGATCAGGTCCGCCGAACCCACCTTGATGGCTTCGGCGCGGGTTCGCAGCGACTGGGGGGCGAGGCCCGCCAACGACAGCGCGGTCAGCGACTTGCCGGAGCCGGATTCGCCCACCAGGCCCACTATCTCGCCCGGCGCGATACGCAAGGACACCTCCCGGACCAGCGGCACGCCATCGGACGTGGTCACCGTGAGCCTGCGGACGTCGGCCGCGGGCGTCTCCTCGGCGTTAGGGGCGCCGTCAACCGCGGACAACCGGTCCTCCTCGGCCAGCAGGCGGACCACCCCGTCGCGGGGGTTGCGCAGGTGCGCGCGGGCGGCCCGCCGCAGCTTTGGATCTGACGCGGCGGCTATGCCGTCGCCGAGGAGGATTATCCCCAACCCCAACAGGGTGATCATCACGCTGGGCCCCGTCACCGCCCACGGCTGGGCGTTCATCAGGGCGAGCCCGTCAAAAAGCATCTTGCCGTAGTCGTACTCCGGGACCTGCACCCCCAAGCCGATGAACGACAAGCTCGAAAGCTCAACCAAAGTGAACGCCATGGAACTGGCGGCGATGACCGCCAACGGCGTGGCGATGTTCGGCAGCAGGTGGCGCACCGCGACCACCAGGCCGGGCACGCCAAACAAACGGGCCTGAGTCACGTAATCCTGTCCCGCCACGCCGGTCGCGAGGGCTGAGGTCAGGCGGATGAACACCGGGATGTTCGCCACGCCGACCGCGACCATCGCCGAGGTGGAACCCGGCCCGAGGATCGCGGCGACAACCAGCGCGAGGATCATTGAGGGCAACGCCACGGCGACGGCGTTGAGTTGCAAGACCAGCCGCCGCAGCAACGACGGAAAAACCTGGATCGCCACCCCGACCAACGTCCCCGCCGTGATGGCGATCAAACCCGCTCCCCCGGTCAGGATCATGGTCAGGCGGGTTGAGACGAGGGCCCGGGCGAACACGTCACGGCCAAAGGCGTCAGTCCCGAACAGGTGGGAGATCGACGGACCCTGCCGCGCCTCGGCCGTGTTGGCCTGGGCCGCCAGGTCGCCCGCCAGGTATGGCGCGAGGAGCGCCACCAGCGCCAGCGTTCCGATTATCGCGAGGCCCGCCGTGGTCAGCCCGTTCAGGCCACCGCCCGACTTCGCCTTCGGGGGCGCGGCAGGGTCAAGCCTGCCGCCTCGCGGGAGAGCTGTGGACATGATCAGTGCGATCTCCCGTCTTTCAGCAGCTTCGGGTCGATCACGGCCAGCGCGATGTCAACGACCAGGTTGACCACCACGGCCACCATGCCCAGCACCAGAATGGTCCCTTGGACCACCGGGAAGTCCTTCACCAATATCGCTTGGACCACCCCCGTGCCAAGTCCGGGCCATGAGAACACGCTCTCCATGACCAAAGCCCCGCCGATCATGCCCGCGAGCATCATGCCGGACATGGTCAACACGGACGTGAGCAGAGTCGGTGCGATGTACTTGATGTGGATTCTCCGCGCTGGCAGCCGCCAACCCCGCAGCGTGCGCACAAAGTCTGCCTCCAACGCCACCTCCGCCTCCCGGCGCGCCACTCTTGACAGAGAGCAGATCGGCCCAATGGCCAACGCGGTTATGGGCAGCACGTATGCCGCCTGGGTCTGGGCCCCGCCCGCGGGGAGCCACTTCAGACTCAACGCGAAGACCAGCACCAGCAGGGCCGCCCTCACGTAAACGGGGACCGCGTCCACGGCGGCGGTGATCCAACTGAACACGACTCCCAGGCGGCGCCGCCGGCCGCCCTGGGTGGCGACAGCCACCCCCAAACCCAGCGGGATAGCCACCAGGAAAGTGACCACAATGGCGGGCAACGCCACCCCCAACGTGTACGGAATCCGGACCGAGATCAACTCCGCCACGGTGCCGGTGCGGTAAGACCGCCCCAATGTGCCGTCGAAGATGCCGGCCAGATAGTTCCCGAACTGGGTGGCGATCGGCTGGTCAAGGCCCAAGTCCCGGCGCACTTCGGCGAGCTGCTCCACGGTCGCCTCGTTGCCGGCTATGGCACGGGCAGGGTCGCCCGGTATGAGTTGGACTATGGAGAACGTGACAACGGCCAGGAAGGCAAACGAGACGACCAGGGTCAGCGCCCGGGAACCGAGGAACCGCCCCCAATCCGACCGCAGCAGGCCGGAGAGGGGGCGGGCGGCCGCCGCCACCGCGGTTGGCGTTCGAGTTGTCATTTGCGGCGCCGGCCCCGCGCTAACCGACTATGCGTATGGTGGTCAGGTCGTCGTGGCCCGCCGCCCCGGTGTACCGGACGTGCTCGGTCAGCCCGTAGTACAGGATCGACGAGACCAGCGGAACGAAGTCCACCCGCTCTAGCAACTGTTCTTGCAGGTCCTGGTACAGGGCGCACATCTCTTCCTGCGAATTCGCGGCCATGACCTCAATGGCCAACTGGTCGCCAACGGCGTTGTCGCCCCGCGTCATGTTCCGTCCGCCCTCTTCGATTGGCAGACCGACCATCCGCGAAAGCGGCGTCCAGAGCGACACGGCGTTGTTGACCGTGCCGAACAGCGTGATGTCCCAGGTGGTGGGGTCCGGGCCCAACACCTCCGCCGCCCAAGTCGAGTTGTCGCGCAGGTTGTAGGTCACCTCCGCCCCGGCGGCCACGAGTTGCTGGTAGACGTATTCGGCGCCCGCCCCGTTGGGGCCAAACAAGTTGGATGCTGAATAGGTGATCTGAACTCCCTGAAGAATTCCTGATTCAATCACCGGTTCCGGGTCATAGGGCTGCACCAAAGAGGGGTCCGTGTTGGCGCAGGCCAAAGCGTCGCTGCCGGTGGTGTAATTGACCGGATCTAGGCCCGCCGCCGTTATCTCGCTGTAGTCCTGGGGCGAGAGCAAAGCGGCCACCGCCCGCCGCAACTCCGGATCGCGGAAGGGACTGTGCTCCGATTCGTTGAACACGATGAAGTTCTCGCCGACCTCGATCGCCGCCGTATTGGGGAAATCCGACACGTTGGCCAAGCTGATCAATCCGACGTCAAGGGTGCCGCCTTTGATCTCGTTCTCGGTGGCCGTTGTGTCCACCCCCACCGAGAAGATCAGTTTCTCCGGCGCTTCGCCTTCCAGTTTCTCCTGCCAGTCGCCCCACACGTATTCGTCGCGCAGCTCGAATTCGTAGCTCACCCCGGGTTTTGCGGAGGCCAGGGTGAATGGCCCCGAGAATGCGGCGGGGTCAGGGGAGGACTTCAGCGCTTCGACGTCCGCCAGGCCCGCCGGGCAGATGATCCCGGTGGCTGGATTGACCAACCCCGCCAGCAGCCCGGAGAACGGCTCGGACACCTCTATGGTCACGGTGCCGGCCGCGTCGTCGCTGGTCACGGTCACTTCCCCGGACCCAAAGGCCAACGCCTTCAGCCCTGAGGCGGTTTCCGGGGCCGCCAGGTAGGACAAGGAATCAGCCACGATGGAGGGAGTGATTTTGGTGCCGTCGCCGCAGGTTCCGTGGTCGCCTATGGTGAACACGCCGCCTGTGGCCGTTGTCTCCCAGGAGGTGGCGAGACCCGGAACAATTGTTCCGTCCGTGTCGTAGCGCACAACCGTGTCGTAAAGCAAGCGGGCGGTTGAATAGTCGTCCATCCCGCTCACGTGCGCCGGGTCATAGGTTGTCGGATCAGCCGAGTAGCGGGCAGTCACAGTCGTTTTCTTGTCCGTTTTGGAGCCATCGCCACCGCCCCCGTCCTCCGCACCGCCGCTGGTCGCGCAACTGGCTAAGGCCATCCCACACGCCGCCAAAGTCGCAGCGGCGGCCATCTTCCTTCTTGTCATTAGCGTCTCCATTCGCAGGGGTGCTTGCATGGCTTTTGTCCGGGGACTCCGGGGACTCGGCAAGGTTACTGTGGCTGTTTGCAAGACTGGCCCAAAAGCTCCAGATGGTCACCGCCTTTTTACCTGCGGGACACGTTAAGCGCATTCCCGCACTCGCCAGACATTTGCTTGTAATCTAGGCGACCTGTGGTGTTAGCGTTCCCGCACATTGGCCGCGCCGTGCCGGACTTGCCCTCCAACAACGGTGGCGACAATTTCGAGATCGGAGATCGCCTCTTCCGAGACCGCCAATAGATCATCGCTGAGGACCGTGAAATCGGCGAGCCGTCCGCGCGTCAGGCGGCCTTTGCGCAGCTCTGACTTTTCGGCGTAGGCGGAACCGTAGGTGTACGCCCTGAGGGCTTGCGCCGTTGTCAGCCGCTCGGCGGGGCCCAGGATCACGCCGGACGGAGCGCGGCGTCGCACCAGCGCCTGGATCCCGTCCAGCGGGCGGCCGCGCACCACCGGGCAATCGGAACTGCCGGGGACTTCGATCCCCGCCTCCAGGAAACTACGCTGACGGTACAGCGTCTCCGCGCGCTCGGGTCCCACGGCGTCAATGTAGTCATCGCCGCTGAGGGTCAAAAACTCCCCTTGCGGGACTGGAATCAGCCCGAGCTCCGCCATGCGCCCAATGGCGGCCTGATCGGTCATGCCGCAGTGTTCTATCCGGTGCCGGGCGTCGGGGCGGTGGAACGCGGCCTGGGCCCGCGCGTAGGCGTCAATGACCGCGCCGACGGCCGCGTCGCCAATAGCGTGGGTGGCGATCTGCCAGCCCGCCAAGTGAGCGGAGAGGATCGCTTCCCTGAGCGCGTCCGGGTCGTGGTGCAACACCCCTTTGGCGGCCGAATGCTCATAGCAGCAGGTCAACGCGGCCGTGCGGGAGGTCAACGCGCCATCGGAGAAGATCTTCACAGGGCCCAGCCTCAACCAGTCGTCGCCCAGTCCGCTCCGGATGCCGAGGTCCAGGCCGAATCCCGGCAGATCGGATTCGGTGCCGGGGATCCGGTGCAGGGCGGGCAGTTCGGGCATGACCGTGACCCGCAAGCCGAGCTTTTTTTGATCGTGAAGCGCCTGATAGGCTGCGAAGTCGGCTGGACCGTTGCCCGTCACCCGCCCCGACACGCCGGGTTCGGTGACACTGGTCAGGCCGTCCGCCAGAGCCGCCGCGCAGGCGCGTTCGATAGCGCGGGTAAAGGCCGCACTGGTGGTGGGCCGCAAAATGGCGTTGACCGGTTCCACCGCGCGCTCGGCCACGAACCCTGTCACGGTGCCGTCGGGACGGCGCTCGACGAACCCCGAGTCAACATCTGACAGCCGATCCGGGTCGCCGCTGATTCGACGCACGGCTTCGGAATTGAGGGTCCCGCCGTGTCCGGAGGCGTGGTGGAGGAACACCGGCCGTCCGCCGGCCGCCGCGTCTAGCGCTTCCCTGACCGGGTGGGAACCCAACGCGGCGTCCGAATACCCGGTGCCCACCACCCACTCGTCCGGGCCCAGCGCCTGGGCATACTTCGCGACGGCCCCGTACAGGTCATCCAATGAGGCGACGGCGGCCGTTGACACGTCGCAGCAGGACAATCCCGCGCCCCGTGCGGACAGATGATGGTGCGCGTCGTGGAAGCCGGGGACCACGTGGGCGCCGCCAAGGTCTATGACCCGCCGGGCCGCCAGGTTGGCCACCTCCGCGTCTAGTCCGACGATCATTTCGTTGAACACGCCCAGCGTGGTGGCGGAGGGGCGTTCCGGATCCAAGGTGGCAAAACGGCCGTTGACAAACACGACGTCGAGAATCATGGTTGGATTCCTTTGCTCGGGGCCAGGCGCGCGGCCTGCGAATGGCGGGGACTGTAGCATCCCAACACGGCGGGTTCTTTGCGATCATGTTGCGCCCCGGCCCGGTAACGGAGGCGCAACGCCCACGCAACACGGTTCCCGTATTTTGGTGGCCCATGGCTCCCCTGTTCGCCAGCTACGGACCCCAGCGGCCGGCCGCCGCCGTGCTGACACGGGCCCGCGCCTGGGACGAGATGTTCGAGACGCCGCCCGCCGGCGGCGAGGCGGGGCGCGTCCGGGAGCCCTACCGGGATCTGCACGCCGCGTTGGGGAGCATCAACCAGGACGGATTGCGGCGCCGCGCGGAGGCGCTGGCCAGCTCCTACCTGGCGCAGGGCGTCACGTTCGACTTCGCCGGCGAGGAGCGGCCGTTCCCGCTTGACGCGATCCCGCGGATAGTCCCCCCGGACGAATGGGCGGTCATCGAGGCGGGGGTTGCCCAGCGGGTCAAGTGCCTGGAGGCGTTCCTTGCGGACGTGTACGGCCCGCTCAAAGCGGTGTCCGATGCCGTCATCCCGGCTTCCGCCATCGTCTCCTCCAGCGGGTTGCTACGTCAGGCGCACGGCGTGGTCAGCGCGAACGGGGTGCGGATCCAGGTGGCCGGGATTGACCTGATCCGCGACGAGGCAGGCGCCTGGCGCGTGCTGGAGGACAACGTGCGGGTGCCGAGCGGCGTCAGCTATGTGATCTCGAACCGGCAGGTGATGGCCCAAACTCTGCCGGAGTTGTTCCACTCGATGCGGGTGCGGCCGGTGGACGATTACCCGTCCAAGCTGTTGGAGGCCCTGCGGGCGAGCGCGCCCGCCGGAATTGACGACCCGGTGGTCGTGGTGTTGACGCCCGGGGTTTACAACTCGGCCTACTTTGAGCACACGCTGCTGGCCCGCCTGATGGGGGTGGAACTGGTCGAGGGGCGGGACCTCTATTGCTCCGCAGGGCGGGTCTGGATGCGAACCACGGCCGGCCCGGCCCGCGTGGACGTGATCTACCGCCGGGTTGACGACGATTTCCTTGACCCGCTTCAGTTCCGTGCCGACTCGGTGCTGGGGCCGCCCGGCCTGCTGAACGTGGCGCGGGAGGGCCAAGTCACCATTGCCAACGGGATTGGCAACGGCGTGGCGGACGACAAGTTGGTCTACACGTATGTGCCGGACCTGATCCGCTACTACCTGGGCGAGGAGCCGGTTCTGCCGAACGTGACCACGTGGCGCCTTGAGGAGCCGGAGGCTCTGGAGGAGGTCTTGGACAGGCTCCCCGACCTGGTGGTCAAACCGGTCAACGGCTCCGGCGGGAAAGGCCTGGTGGTTGGGCGGACGGCGGACGCGAAAACCCTGGACCAGGTGCGCCAAACCCTGCGGGAAGACCCGCGCGGCTGGATCGCCCAGCCGATCATCGAGCTGTCGACCATCCCCACCCTGGTCGAGGAGGGGGTCCGCCCACGCCACTCAGACCTGAGGCCGTTCGCGGTCAACAGCGGCGAAGACGTGTGGGTTCTGCCGGGCGGGTTGACCAGGGTGGCGTTGCCGGAAGGCCAGTTGGTGGTCAACTCCTCCCAAGGCGGCGGCTCGAAGGACACCTGGGTGCCCGGACGCCCGGACTGCCCGCCCGGCCCCCAGGACTGGGCGGACACCGCCGGGGGCGACCGGACGGCATCGGGCACCGGAAAAGCGAGCGCGGCAAAAGCGGGAGGCGCCTCTTCGTTGACGCACCAGGAGGCCGGGGCGGACGACGACTCGCGTTTGCTGCAGCAAATTGAGCACCAACAGCAGGCGGGAGGGAACGGCCGTGCTGTCGCGCGTGGCTGAGTCGCTGTTCTGGATGGGCCGGTACATGGAGCGGGCCGACGGCACGGCGCGCATTCTGGACGTGCACCTGCAGTTGATGTTGGAGGCCCCCGCGGCGGACGAGGGCGCCGCCTGCCAGTCGCTGCTGGCGATCATGGGCGTGTCCCATCCTGATCGGGGGCTGAGGGCGGCGGATGTGGCGAACCTGCTGGCGGTCGACCCGTTGGAGCCGTCCTCGATCGCCTACTCGTTGCGGGCGGCGCGGGAGAACGGGCGCCGGGCCCGTGAAATCATCTCGACCGAGTTGTGGGAATGCCTCAACACGTTGAATCAGAACATGCCCTCCGAGGTGCCGGAGGACCGCCACCACGCGCTGTTCGCCTGGGTGCGGGAACGTTCGGCTATGGCGGCCGGGATTGGCTACACCACCATGATCCGGGACGAGCCATACCAGTTCTTCATGCTGGGGCAGGGCCTGGAGCGGGCCGACATGACCGCGCGGCTGCTCGCCACCCGCGAATTGACGGACACGGCCGGCGCCTCCTGGACCACCATCCTGCGTTCCTGCGGCGGATACGAGGCGTGCCTCAGGTCCCGGCGGGGACTGCCAACCAAAGAGGACGCGGCCGAGTTCCTGCTCCTGGACACGTTCTTCCCGCGGTCGATTCAGTTCGCGTTCAACCGGGCGTTGACGGCGCTCGGGGAACTGGAGCCGAACGGGGCCGGCGCCCGGCCCGGCGGGGAAGCCGGCCCAGGGGCGACGGGCGGGCCGGGCGGACCAGGCGGACCAGGCCGCCGCCGCCAATCCCAGCGTCTGACCCGCGGCGTGCGGCACGGCGACCCGGCTTGGATTCTGGGGCAGGCGATCAGCCAGCTGCGCTACCAGCCGATCGATGAGATCCTGGCCGACCTGCCGGACCAAATGGATCGCGTCCAGCAGGCGACCTCCGCCGCGTCCGAGGCGGTCAGGCAACGCTACTTTCCGGTGCTCGCGGCGCCGGCTTGGGTGGGTGAGGAAGCGTGAACCGGCTGCGTGTGCGCCATGTGGCCGGATTCCGTTACTCGGCCCCGGCCGCCGCCTCCTACAACGAGGCCCGCATGCTCCCCCGCGACGGCCACGGCCAACAGGTGCTCTCAGACTCCCTTGAAACCCTTCCCCACGCCCCGCAGCACCGCTACCGCGACTATTGGGGCACCAAAGTGGTGGCGTTCGAGGTGCTGAGCCCGCACACGGAGCTGACCCTGCGGTCCTCGGCGCTGGTCGAGGTCAACCGCGTGGCGGAGGTGGGCGAGCGCGCCTCCTGGGCCGAATTGGCGCGGCAGGCCTCCGCCTCCACCCGTCTGGCGGAGCAATCGTTGCAGAGCGCGCGCACCCGGCCGCCGGCCGAGGTGGCCGAACTGGCGCGCGACTTGGCGGCGGAGCACCAGGACCCGCGCGCGGCCGCGGAGGCGATCTGCCGGGAGATCCGCGCCCACATGGACTACGTGCCCGGAGTCACCACCGTGGGCGCGACAGCCGCCGAGGCCTGGGAGAAAGGCAGCGGCGTCTGCCAAGACATTGCCCACGTGTCGCTTGGCGCCGTCCGGGCCGTCGGCATACCCGCCCGCTACGTCTCCGGCTACATGCACCCCCAGCCGGAGCCAGTGACCGGCGTGACCGTCACAGCCGAGTCGCACGCTTGGATCGAGTGGTTCTGCGGTTCCTGGGTCGGCTTCGACCCGACCAACCTGGCGCCGATCGCCTCGCGCCACATCCTGGTCGCCCGCGGCCGCGACTACGACGACATCGCACCGATCCGGGGGGTCTACGCGGGCACGGGCGACTCCTGCGCGTTCGCCACCGTGGAGATAACCCGCGAAACCTAGGAATTCGGTTCACAACGGCCCCGGTGTCCGATGCCGTCCGGCCGGGTCTTCGTAGGCCGCCCAGCAGGGTTGTTCTCTCTCAGCGAACGCCTTTTCGGCCTTTCGGGTTGGCCTGCCCGCCGCCGGTTATCCGGCCTGGTTGGCCAGAGCCGACCCGCAGACCGCGACCGGGCGCGCCAGGACCGCGCGGGCGAACAAGACTCCGTGCGGGCGGATCTCGTCGTTGCCGGGCAATCCCCGCCAAGCCAGGGCGTCCATGGAGTGAAGCACCTCTTTGATGCGGCCGGACCAACGCGAAACGTGGCGGAGAGACGGGATCTCGCCCGTCGACTGGGAGCGCCAGCCGAGCGCGGCCAGCCCCCAGACGGTCGCGCTGCCGACCAGGTCGCGTCGGTGGCCAGATCCGGTGGCCACGCCGAGCAGGGCCAGCACCGCCACATCGCGTTCCAACTCCGAGGACCAGCAGGCGGGGACGCGGTCCACCAGCAGGTCCCACATGGCCAGCGGGTCGGCGGCGGCGGCCGTTGTCTCCGCGTTGGCCTTCAGCCGCGCGCCGTCTTGCCAGATCAACCCGAGCCGTTGGCATGAGACCCGCAGCGCCGCCACGCGCACACGATCGCCTTCCCGGAAGCTGGAAACGTGGATTTCTTGGTTCCAGCCGAGAAGCTCGTAACCCTCGCGGACCACGGCGGGAGGCAGATGGCCTGCGCCGGTCAGGCGCAGACCGGAGCCGCCCAGGCGGCCGATCAGCCAAGAGTAGGGACGGGTGGCCGGCAGCACCGTTTCCACGGTGACGGGCCCGGGTGCCTGCGGTTCGCCCCCGAGGCGCTCAAACAGCCGCTGACGCTGATCCGGCTCCATTCGGCCCAGAACCGTCTCAGCCAAAGTCACGGTCTGGTTCGCCGCGCCGCCGTCCGCGTCCTGCGCCAATGTCGCTCCGGTCATGTTCCAATAATGCTCCATCCGGCCGCGATAAATCAGCCGGGGGCCGTAAAACTCCGGCCGAGCCGTTTATGCGCCGTTTATGCTGGCGTGGCAGGGTGGCCCCGGACGAAGGGAGTCAAAGCTGAGCGTTGTGCTTGTGATCGATGACGACCCGCACATCCGCGAACTGGTCGAGGCGCTGCTGCGCGGCGCGGGCATGGCCACGCGGGCGGCGGCGGACGGGCGGGAGGCGTTGCGGGTGCTGGGCCTGACCGCGATCGACCTGTGCGTGGTGGACGCCATGATGCCCAATCTGGACGGGGCGGGTTTCTGCCGGGCCGCCCGCCGCTACTACCCGGACCTGCCGTTGCTCATGTTGACCGCCAAAGGCCAGTTGGGCGACAAGGCCCAAGGCTTCGCGGCCGGGGCGGACGACTACCTGGTCAAGCCCTTCGAAGGCGCCGAGTTGGTGATGCGCGTCAAGGCCCTGACGCGCCGCTACCACAAGGTGGTCGAACAGCGGGCGCAGGCGGGTCGGCTGATCCTGGACGAATCCAGCCGGGTGGCCACGCTGGACGGCGAGCGCCGCGACTTGCCCCTCAAAGAGTTCGACCTGTTGTTCATGCTGGCCGGGCACAAGGGCCGCACGCTGACCAGGCGGCAGATCCTGGACCGGGTGTGGGGCTTTGACTTTGACGGCAACGAACGCACCTTGGACGTGCACATCAACCGCCTGCGCGAACGCTTCGGCCCCGAATCCGGTTTCAGGATCGCCACCGTGCGCGGGATTGGCTACCGGTTGGAGGACACGTGACCGGGCGGCCGGCGTGGACCCGCCGGGACATGTTGAGGGCCTTGGGCGGCCTGGCCTGGATTGTGGCCGGATTGCTGGTCGGTTGGCTGGTCTCCGAGGGCCTTTGGGCCATCACCGGCCGGCCTCCCGCGTTTGCCGCCTACCTGGCGGCGGTCGGCATCTGCGTGGCCGGCACCATGGCGTTCGGCCGCCTGTTCGCCGCCATTCGCGGCAAGCGGCCCGGCCGCCCGGACCTGGGCGAGCAGATCCTGGACGCTTTGGAGCGCATCTCGCAGGGGGACTTCGACGTGCGCCTGTCCGCCACCCGGCCGGGCCCTTTCCGCGCGGTGGTCGAATCGGTCAACAAGATGGCGGCCGAACTCGGCACCTTGGAGCACCAGCGCCAGGAGTTCGTCTCCAACGTCTCCCATGAGATCGGCTCGCCTTTGACTTCGGTGATCGGCTTCGCGCGGCTCCTGCGCGACCAGGACTTGGACCGCGACACCCAGCGCCACTATCTGGACGTCATTGTGCAAGAGGCGGAGCGGGTGTCCAAGCTTGGCGAGAACCTGTTGCGTTTGTCTGCTTTGGACGATGCCGCGTGGGAACCCCGCCGCCACCGCGTTGACGAGGCGTTGGGCGAGGTCGTGGTCCTCCTGGAGCCGCAGTGGTCCGCCAAGTCGCTGACGGTCGAACTGGACGCCGAAGCCGTCGAATGGGCGGGCGACCGGGAGATGATGCACCAGGTCTGGGTCAACCTGCTTCAGAACGCGATCAAGTTCACCCCGGAGGGCGGCGCGGTCACCGTGGTCTTGCGCCAAGAGGGCGCGGGCTGGACGTGCCGCGTGCGAGACACCGGCATAGGGATAGCGCCCGGCGACCTGCCCCATGTCTTCGAGCGTTTCTTCCGGGCGGACAAGGCCCGG
Organism: Bifidobacteriaceae bacterium; assembly: GCA_031281585.1. Taxonomy (NCBI): domain Bacteria; kingdom Bacillati; phylum Actinomycetota; class Actinomycetes; order Bifidobacteriales; family Bifidobacteriaceae; species Bifidobacteriaceae bacterium. The sequence continues at coordinate 20,391 of JAITFE010000105.1, forward strand.
TCGCAGGGCGGCAACGGCCTGGGCTTGGCCCTGGCGAAGCGGATTGTGGAACTGGGCGGCGGGCGCGTGGCCGTGGCCAGCGAGGTGGGGCGGGGCGCCGAGTTCTCCGTCCACATGGATCTCTGAGCGCGCGCGACCATTCCCGCGCCGCCGCCGGCGGCCGCCAACTCCCGTTTGGGAACGAAGGGTTCCGTTTATGTTCCGTTGAACCTGGGTTGAAACTCGGTTAATTCGGGCGCCGGAGAGTGTTCCCCCGAACAGAGTCAACCGCGCGCCTCAATCAGCGTCCGGGGTGGGCGCCGCCCACCCCGGGCCGAGGCCGGGCGCGCGCCAGCGAGGAAGGACAAGCGATGCCCGTAATCGAAGTCGAGCACCTGGTCAAGAGGTATAAGAAAGCAAAGGAGCCGGCAGTCAAGGACGTCTCCTTCAGCGTGGAAGAAGGCGAGTTCTTCGCCTTCCTGGGCCCAAACGGGGCGGGCAAGACCACCACGATCTCGATTCTGACGACCACGTTGTCGAAGACGGCCGGCCGCGTGCGGATCGGCGGGTATGACTTGGACACGCAGGAGCGCCAGGTCCGCCGGGCCATCGGCATCATCTTCCAGCGGCCAAGCTTGGACCTGACCTTGACGGCGGAGGAGAACATCCGCATCCATTCGTGCCTGTACGGCGTCTACCCGTACCGGCCGACCTTCGGGAGCATGCCGGCGGCCTACCGCCGGCAGGTCGAGGAGTTGGCGGAGGTGGTGGGCCTGGGCGAGGCTCTGCGCCGGCCGGTCCGGAAGCTGTCCGGCGGCATGCAGCGCAAGCTTGAGGTGATCCGCTCCTTGATGCACACCCCGCGCGTGCTGTTCTTGGACGAGCCGACCTCCGGGTTGGACGCGGTGGCCCGCCGCAACCTGTGGGACTACCTCAACCAGGTTCGCCGCGACCACGGCACCACGGTGTTCTTGACCACCCACTACATTGACGAGGCGGAAGACGCCGACACGGTCTGCCTGATCAACTCCGGCCTGGTCGGCCTGTGCTGCCCGCCCCAGGAGATGAAGCGCCGCCTGGGCGCGAACCGCCTAGAGGACGCCTATGTCGACTACCTGAGCCAGGAAACCGGGGAAATGGGGACGGTACCTATTTCCGGCGGGCCGGAAATAGGTACCGTCCCCATTTCCGCTGGCTCTCGAAGGGAGGTGGCGGCGTGAGCGCGGCCACATTGGCGCCGCCGAGGACCCGCTCGCGGGTTTGGCGCGAACTGAACGGCATTGTCACCGTCATGGCCCGTGACCTGACCATCACCACCAAGAGCCTCAGCGGGCTGGTCATGAGCTTGGTCATGCCGCTCCTCATGATGGGGATGATCGGCGGGAACCTGAAAGAGAACATGGCCGCCGGCCTGGGGTTCGACTTCGGCCGCTTCATGCTGGTCGGAATGCTGGTGAACATGCTGTTCATGGTCACCACCATGGGCATGACCACCCTGGTGGACGATTCCGACGGCAATTACAGCGCGGAACTGCTGGTGTCCCCGCTGTCCCGGTACGGGATAGTGCTCGGCAAGATCCTCGGCTCCGCGGTCATGGCGATCGTCTCCTGCCTGGGCGTGCTGGTGGTGGGCGCCCTGATGGGCATCTCCCTGACCGTGGGCCAGTTGCTCGCCCTGCTGGCCCTGGCCCCGCTGATGTGCCTGTCCGGCGGCGCGCTGGCCATGATCATCCTGGGCGTCATCAAGAGCAACAAGACCGCCAACGTGGCGGTCATGCTCATCACCATGCCGCAGATGTTCCTGTCCGGCGTGATCATCCCGATTGGGCAGTCAACCGGGGTGTTGTGGCTGCTCAGCCGCCTCCTGCCGATGACCTACTGCGTGGACTTGGGCCGCGCCGCCGTCTACGCGGGCACCCCCGAATACAACTCGGTGGTGCTCTTCAACCCGGCGGTCTCCCTGACCGCCATAACGGTCTTGACGTTGGGTTGTCTGCTGGCGGGCACAGTCCTGTACGTCCGCTCGGAAAAGAACCGCTGACCCGGCGAAATGGGGACGGTACCTTTTCCGGCCAGCCGGAAAAGGTACCGTCCCCATTTCCGTCCCCATTTCTCACTCGGGGCCGCGAGCCGCCAGCACCGCCTGGTAAAGGGTCCGTTTCGGCAGGCCGGCGGACGCGGCGACCGCGGACACCGCCTGGGACAGGCCAAGGCCGGTGGCCCCGAGGGCCTCGACCTCTTTGACCGCCGTTTCGACCGCGGCGCCGTCCGGGGCGCCAAGCGCCGCCGGGGCCCCGCCGATCACCAACGTGACCTCGCCTTTCAGGTCGCGCGACAACGCATCGGCGGCCAACGTCCCGAGCGTCCCCCGGATGACCTCCTGATGGGGTTTGGTCAACTCGCGGGCTATGACGGCCGGGCGGTCGGGGCCAAGGCGGGCGGCGGCATCGGACAACGTGGCGGCGAGGCGCCGGGCCGACTCGAAGACCACCACGGTGCGGGCCTCCCCGGCTAGTTGGTCCAGCCATGCGGCCCTTGGCCCGCGCGCCCTGGGCGCGAACCCGTCAAAGGCGAACCTGTCGGTGGGGAGGCCAGACAAGGCCAGCGCGGTCAGCACCGCTGACGGTCCGGGCGCGCAAGTGACCGGGACGCCCTCCGCGATCGCGGCCCTGACCAGCGCAAACCCAGGATCGGAGATCAACGGCAAGCCCGCGTCGGAGACAACTGCCACAACGCCCCGGCCTGCCTCCTCCAACAGCGAGTCGACGCGCGCGCGCTCATTGTGGTCGTAGAAGGACACCACCCGGCCGGTGATCGCAACGCCCAGGCGCCGCGCCAGCGCCCGCACGCGCCGGGTGTCCTCCGCCGCGACCACGTCCGCCGAGCCCAGCAACTCCCGCAGGTGATCCGAGGCGTCCGCGACGTCGCCGATCGGCGTCGCGGCCAGCACAATGCCAGGGGCCTTCGAGCTCATACCCGTACCATAGGGCGTTGTGACAGTGCGCTCGACCACTTCCCGCGGAGGCTCGGCCTCCGCGCGGATCGACTGGTTGGCTTTCGCCGCCAAGTGGGCGGGACCGGCGGGCGTCACCCTCCTGGCCCTGCTCATGCGACTGTGGACGCTGGGCACGCCGCACAAGCTCATGTTCGACGAGACGTACTACGTCAAAGACGCCTACTCGCTCCTGAAACGCCGCGTCGAAATGAGCTGGGCCGAAGACACCAACCCCTTCTTCGAGGCGGGCGACTTCTCCGGATTGCTGGACAACCCCGCGTATGTGGTCCACCCGCCCGTCGGCAAGTGGCTGATCGCGTTCGGGATGTGGTTGTTCGGCCCGGAGTCCTCCTTCGGCTGGCGGTTCTCCGCCGCGATCGCCGGAACCCTGGGCGTGCTGCTGACCATTCTGATCGGCTGGCGGCTCTTCCAATCGCAGGCGTTGGGGCTGATCGCGGGCTTGCTGTTGGCGGTGGACGGCATTTCCCTGGTGCTGTCCCGCAGCGGTCTGCTGGACATCTTCTTGATGTTCTTCGCGCTGGCGGCGCTGTGGTTGATCCTCAAAGACCGCGCGGTCATGGACCGCCGGTTGGAGGAGCGAATGCGCCGGCCGCTGGGACACGGGCCGACCGGCGCCCCGATCTACGCGGGACGGCGCCACGGCCCCGGACTCGGCATGCGCTGGTACTTGTTGGGCGCCGGCGTGGCCCTGGGCCTGGCCTGCGGCGTCAAATGGTCGGGCCTGTATTTCCTGGCGGTCTTCGGGTTGCTGGTGGTGGCCTGGGACGCGGCCGCGCGCCGCCGCGCCGGGATCAAACTGTGGTGGTGGGCGGCCTGCTGGCGCGACGGCGTCAAGGCCTTCGCCCTGCTGGTCCCCGTCGCGCTGATCACCTACGTGAGCTCCTGGTGGGGTTGGCTCACCACAGACATCGGCTACAACCGAAACTGGGCGGAGGCCAATCCCGGCAAGGGCGTCTCCTGGCTGCCGCCCGCGCTGCGCTCCCTGGTGGCCTACCACGACCAGGCCTGGGATTTCCACACGTCGCTGACCTCGGCGCACGACTACCAGTCCAACCCCGCCTTGTGGCTGGTCCAAGCTCGCCCCACCTCGTTCTTCTACGAGACGGCGAAGACCTGCGGCACCGACGATTGCAGCCAGGCGGTCACCGCTTTGGGGAACCCGTTGATCTGGTGGGTCGGAGTGGCCGCGCTGGGTTTGGTGCTCTACCAGGCGGTCGTTTGGGCCGACCGCCGCGCCTGGCTCATCTGCTGCGGCTACCTGGCCGGCTACCTCCCCTGGCTCTTCTTCGCCCAGCGCACCATCTTCACCTTCTACACGGTCGCATTCGTCCCCTTCGTCACCCTGGCCCTCGCCTACGCCGCCGGCGTCCTGATCGGTCCCGCCCGGCGGGCGTGGCCTGCCCGCTCGCCCGGCACCCGCACGTCAGTGCTGATGGTGGGCGTTGCGCTCGCCCTGATGCTGTTCGTCTCGGCCTTCTTCTGGCCGATCTGGACCGCCCAATCGGTCCCGCGCCTCTTCTGGCAGATGCACATGTGGTTCTCGTCCTGGATCTAGCGGGCTCCGCAGCTCGACTGTCACGCGCCCGCCACGGCAGCCGATGCCGCGCGCTAGAGTTTTCGGGTACCCGAACTTTTTGATTCGGGTTGCCTTAGGATTGCTTTGTCTGATCTCTGCCGCACGAATCGGAGGAAACTGTGGCCAGCACCCGGCCCGTCAACGACTTGGAGAACCCCGCGCCATCCGGCACGGCATCGGGCACCGGGGGCTGGACGCCTCAAAGGCGGGGGCTCCGCGCGCGGGCTCGGATGCTGCGACTGTTCGGACCGGCCTTCGTGGCGGCGGTCGCGTATGTGGACCCGGGCAACGTGGCGGCCAACCTGACGGCCGGCGCGCGCTACGGCTACCTGCTGGTCTGGGTGTTGGTGGCGGCCAACGCGATGGCGGTGTTGGTGCAGTACCTGAGCGCGAAGCTGGGGATCGCGACGGGGCGGTCACTGCCGCAGATGCTGGCGGCGCGGTTGGGGCGGTGGCCCCGCTACCTGTACTTCGGCCAGGCCGAGGTCATCGCGATCGCGACCGACTTGGCGGAGGTCATTGGCGGCGCGTTGGCGCTCCACCTGCTCTTCGGGCTGCCGCTGGTGGCGGGCGGGCTGATCACGGGGGCGGTGTCCCTCGGCGTGCTGGCGATCCAAACCCGGCACGGCCAGCGGTCTTTCGAGGTGACCATCACCGCGATGCTGGTCATCATCACAATCGGGTTCGTGTCGGGGTTGGTCGTCTCGCCGGTCAGCCCGGCCGACATGCTGGCTGGCCTGGTGCCGCGCTTCCAGGGGACGGACTCGGTGTTGCTGGCGGCGTCCATGCTGGGCGCCACCGTCATGCCGCATGCGGTCTACCTGCATTCATCGTTGACGCGGGACCGGCACGGCACGGTGACGGATCCCGGCAAACGACGGCACCTGATCCGCGCCACGCGCTGGGACGTGCTGTGCGCGTTGGTGGTGGCGGGCTCGGTCAACATCGCCATGCTGGTCTTGGCCGCCGCCAACCTGCGCGGGGTTTCCAGCACGGACTCCATTGAAGGCGCGCACGCGGCCATCACGGAATACCTTGGGCCCACCGTTGGCGTGATCTTCGCGGTCGGGCTGTTGTTCTCCGGGCTGGCCTCGACCTCGGTGGGCTCCTACGCGGGCGCGGAGATCATCTCGGGATTCCTGAACGTGCGCATGCCAGTCCTGATGGTGCGCTGCCTCACGCTGATCCCCGCGCTGGCGGTCTTGGCGCTGGCCGCCTCCCCATCCTGGGCGTTGGTGGTTTCCCAGGTCATCTTGTCCTTCGGGATTCCGTTCGCGGTCATCCCACTGGTCTGGTTGACCGGCCGCCGCTCCGTCATGGGGGATTCGGTCAACCGCCGCCCCACCCAGATCGCGGCCTGGATCGCGACCGCCCTGATCGTCGCCCTCAACCTGGCGCTGATCTACCTGACCGTCAGCGGCTAACGCCGCCAGTGGGAATTTCCTCGGGAATATCGGAATACCGGCCCCGAGGGCGGCGTTGCCTCTGATATGGCCATTTACCCAGACTCCGCGAGGCGCCGCAGGCTCGACCCACGCGCGGCCTTGGGGTTCTTGGTGCTGGGCGGCCTGGCGCTGTGCCTGGGGCCGGCGGTGTGCTCCGAGGCGCTGGCCGAGGACGGCCCCGTCACTTTCACCGTCAACAGCGCCGAACCTAATCTGTCGAACGCCTCCTGCTCTAGCCCCGCCCAGGCGGGCGAGGTCTGCACCCTGCGGAGGGCGGTCGAACTCGGGAACGCGGTCCAGGATTGGGACATCCCCGTTCAGATCGTGGTCGAGCCAGGCTTCAGCGGCACCATACCGTTCACGACAAACGCCAATGACATGATGGCTCCCACGCAACAGGCGAGCATCTGGGACGAGGACGGCGCCTTTCTCTGGGTGAAGCGGCCCATGTCCATTGACCTCGACAAACGCTTGCACATAGGGCCCGCCAACGGCTACATAGACCCCACCTCCCACAACGAGCGCGCGGCGATCTGGGTTGACGCGCCCAACGTCCAACTCCGCAACTTCACCGACTGGTACTCCACCCAGAGCGCCATCGTCTTCTCAGACAACTCAGACGGCTCCAGCCTGAGCGGCGGCAGCGCCATCCAAACCGCCAACTTCCACACCGAACGCGAAATCCTGATCCTGCCCGGCGCGGACGGCATCACCATCGAAGACTTCACGGTTGGCCGCATGCCCTCCACCGTCAACGGCGGCGGAATTGTGCTGTCTGGAAACGGGGAGGCGGACCCGGTTATCGCCAATGTGGCCATCCGCAATGTCACCTTCAACAACAAGCCCGCGGACGGGATCGAAAACCCGGTCAACTACTGCGACGCCGATGACGCCCGCGGCTGCTCCTCGCATGGCGTCAACCTCGCGCAGTTCGTGCGGGTCGACAATTTGACGGTGCAGGGTTGCGAGTTCGAATCCTTTGGGTACTTCACCTCGCCGATCAACACCTACTACGCGGTGGGCGGCTCCAACTGGGAGCTGGCCGAAAACACTTTCTCCGACATCAGAACCGGATCCTTGGCGGGCGTGGCCACCATCACGTTGCCGGCGAACAATGTTTTGGGCGGGGTCAACCGCATCCGCGACAACACTTTTGACAACACCGCCGAATCCGCCAAAGGCGTCCAGGGTTACGCGGTCAGCTGGGATTTGTCCGCGTGGAGCGCCTACCACCCGGACGTGCCCGCCCCCACGCGGTCCAATCTGTTCATTGAGAACAACCGCTTTGACGGCTACACCGCCCAAAGCGTCCACATGAAGCAGACGGGGGCCGTCACAGTGACGGGGAACACCTTTGGGCCGGCGAGCGCGTCCCAACAAGACCCGATAAACGAGGAGTCGGCGGCGACGGGCGGCTTGATGTACATGAATGGCAACGCCGCCGACCTGAACGTCCGAACCTGGCGCCCGACCGAGGCCCGGTTGGCCTCCAAGTGCGAATTGCAGGTGGGCGTGTCCCGAAACGAAGCCGGCACCACCGACCCCGGCGCCCCGGTCGGCATTGACTTCTATTGGACCTCCAGCAACAAGGCGGAGGAGTACTTGGGCCGGGTGGACGGCGTGGCGCAGCCGGACAGCAGGGATGCCGTGGTCTTCGTGGCGGTGCCGGACCTTCCCTCCCAGGGGGGTGGTTCCATCCGCATCCAAACGCACGGCCAAGGGAGCGACCCGCTCCAACTGGTTTCCTCGCAGTACTCCCGAACCATCCCCTCCATCCCGCAGGTTCCGTCCGCAAGCGAATGCAAGCGTTCCGTGCAGATGAAACTGCAGGCGTGGGCCGGGGTTCCAGCCGGAGTGGACAGCTATCAGGGCATTTTGGACTCCGCCCAGAACAACACAGGCGCGGTGGAGGTGCCCAGCTTGAGTTCGGCGACCAGCCCCGCCAATGTCTGGTTCACCTATTCGGTGACCAACAACGGCGACCTGTCGCTGACATCGGTGCAGGTCAGCGACCAGTACGTGGGGCGCGTCTGCGTCATTCCGCGCCTGGCCGTGGGCGCGACGGCCGGCTGCGCGCGCCGGATAACCCTCGAATAGCGTCAGAGCACGCGGTTGGTCGGGACCTCGCCGCGGGCGAATTGGGCCAGTTGGTCCAGGCAGACCGCGTAGGCGCGCTCGAAGGCGCCCCGGACCGCGCCGCCAATGTGCGGCGTCACAATCACGTTCGGCAGGGTCCAGAACTCATGGTCGGGGGGCAGCGGCTCCGGGTCCGTCACGTCCAGGGCGGCCCGCAGCCGGCCCGACCGCACCTCGGCCGCGAGCGCCGCCGCGTCCACCACCGCGCCCCGGCCCACGTTCACCAGCACCGCCCCGTCCCTCAGCGCGGCCAGGAAGTCCGCGTCCACCAGCCCGCGCGTCTCGTCAGTCAGCGGCAACGTGGCCACCACCGCGTCCGCCTGGTCCAGCAGTTCAAACACTTGCCCGATGCCGTGCACACCGTCCCGCTCCACCCGTCCGACCAGGCGCACGGTGGCGCCGCAGGCCTCGGCCCGCGTCAGGAAATGGCGGGCCAGGTCGCCGGCGCCCAGCACCACGATGGTCGACCCGAAGACCGAACGTCCTTGCGGGCGCATCAACCGGCCCCGGCGTCCCTCGGCGCCGGCCTCGGCGAAACGCCGGAACGCGGCGATCAGCAAACCCAGCGCGAGTTCGGCCACCACTTGGCCGTT
>JAITFE010000106.1 GCA_031281585.1 Bifidobacteriaceae bacterium
CCGCCACATCCCACTCGGCGCCCAAGTCGATCACAACCCACTGATTCGTCGCCTGATTGTTCGCCGTATTCCAATACGAGCTAGAGCTATACGCGTTCAACACATTCGCGGCCGCGTAAGTCGAAGAAGTCGAATACACACTCGACGCCGCCACCACCAAACCCCCAACGCGGTCCCACGCCACATCAACAAGACCAGTCGAAGCCTCCGAGGAGAACCCGGCCACTAGGCTAGGCGCCCCCGACGCCACCGGCGTGACCGCCTCCCAGGCGGCCCACTCCGTCACGCCGCTCGCGTCCGCAAGTTTCGCCTCAATGTACTGGATCGGCTTCGTCGTGTCGCCGGTGATCTGAACAGAGTTGCCGGTGCCCGCAACCTGGCCGTTGACGTACCAAGTCACCGTCACGGACAGGCCGTCTGTGTGACCTGGCGTAACCGCGAAAGTCGCCACAGCGGCATCGTGCACCGTCACTGTGGAGCCCACCGCCGGGGTGGCGGACACTATGGTCGGCCGGCTTGCAGGGGCTGCCGCGGCGACAACGTGGTAGGCGACCGTCTGGCGGCCGGCCGCGTTCGTCACCAACGCCCCCACCGCGTTGGGGCCAAGGTGGGTCAACGCCGCCTGGGCGGTCGGCCCGGTCCCGTCGTCGAAATCCCCGTCCGCGTCCGCGTCCCAAGCGACCGTGCTGCCCGCCGCAGTCGCCGCAGTCACCGTTACCGATCCGCCGACAGCCCCTTCGGCCGGGCCGTTCAAAGCCACCGCCGGGTACGTGTCCAAGCCCGCCGCCGCCAAAGCCGCGTCCAAATCGGCGGCGATGCCGTCAAACACAGCCGCCGCGCCCTCATACGCCGACGCGAGAGCCGACCCGACGGCCGAAGCCTCCGCGTCCAAGTCCGCCAACGACACATGCGGGGCCGCCAACCACTCCTCGTCCACAACCGCCTGCGCGAACTGCTGACGTTGGGCGTCGCTGAAACCGTAGCCGTCCAACACGGCCAACTCGGCTGCGGTCAGGGAACCCCCGGCCTTCAGCCGCTCATGCACCTCGGTCAACGCCGCCGCCAGCTCCGGCGTGGTCCAGCCGCCCAGCGACTGCTCCAAAGCCAGCAACTCCTGGCGGGCGTCCGCCTGCGCCTCAAGCCCGGCCACCGCCTGGCGGGCGTAAGCCGCGGCCGCCTTGGCCTGCGCCGAGGCCGCCGCCGCGTCCGAGGCCTGCTGTGCCCCCTGATACTTCTCCAAGGCGTGCAAGAACGCCTCCGCCGCCACGCCCTCAGACCACTGGGAGTGATACAACTCCTCGAAAACCCTTTGCAGCTCGGTGCCCTCGCCGGACCCGAAACCGTCAACCGCGCCCAACGCCACCGGCGCTGTGTAATCCTGATCCGGCGGATCCGCCTCAATGCCCCTATACACCTGGGCCTGAAACTCCCCGAATTTCTCGGGAACCTCGGTGGCGCCCGGCATGCCGGTGACGCTCGGCATCTGCGAGATCGCATGCACGCAAACGAACGCCGCCACGGAGGGCAGCTTGCTGCACAATGCCCATTCGGCCAATGCCTGGATCACGGCTTCCGGGCCGTCGTAAATGGTGGGGAGTCCCGCCTCGCCGTACAGGATCCAGAACCACCCCCAGGCCGCCGAGGCGTTCTCGTAATACTCGGCCTGTTCACCTGCTCTGGCCTTGGCGGCTTCGATCGCCGCGATGTTGGCCAGCGAGGGCGGGTTCAATGGATCGACACCCGTGACCGTGAACGCCGAACTGAGAATTGAGTCCACGCCCGGGTTGAACTCCTCGTCCAGGCAAACGTCCTCCACAATGTCGTAGTCTCCGGGGGGAATGTTCCCTCCCGGCTGGGTGTAGCCGATTGTCAGCATTCCGAATGCATAACCCATCTGCGAGGATGTGACCCTGTTCGGCGTCCCCGTCACATCCGTCAGGGAGCCCGCGCCGGAGACGCTGCCGTGCGGCACCACGTAGAGGTCGGAGACCGGGAGGATCCCGTCGCAGCCCGGCGTCAGTTGGCCGGTCATGATCCAGACTTCCTCGGCCGGGCCGTACACAGTCTTCTCCAGGAAGAACTTGCTCGCGTCGGCGGAGCTTTGCTGGGCGGGCAACACCAGGGCGGCCACGCCGAGCGCGGCGGCCGTGACGGCCGCGCCGCCTCTGATCAGCCAACGCCGCGCGCGTGACCGCCCCGCCAAGACGGGTGGTTCCAGATTGGCATTAGCCAAAGGACGGCTATCTGGCTTACGGGACTGGGGACGGAACAATATGCGCATGACCGTGGCACCTTCGGAATATCGATCGGGCGGAGCCGCCCAATAATCGGGGCGGCGCTGCTGTGGGCTAGCAGATTAGCGCCACGGTATCAGCGACCGCTAACAGCGGTCAAACGCAACCAATGAAATCACCTAATTCGGCCAGTCCTCCAGTCGGTCTGGTTGATTTGGTCAGCCCAGAGTTTCCCGATGCCGTCTGGCCCGCCCCGAACGCACCAACACGGCGCCCAGCCCCAACAGCAAGGCGGCGGCTCCGGCGATCCCGCCCGCCGCGCCGGGGCCCGTGATCG
>JAITFE010000107.1 GCA_031281585.1 Bifidobacteriaceae bacterium
CGTGCGGCTGCACCTCCTGGGCTTCTACTGGGGCGACGTCTCGCTCTCCAACGCCCTGTTCCGCCGGGACGCGAAGGAGTTCTCCGCCTATCTGGTGGACGCTGAGACCGGCGCCCTCCACGAGGAGCTGACGGACGGCCAGCGGGCCTATGACTTGGACCTGGCGCGGACAAACGTCATCGGCGAACTGATGGACCTGGAAGCCGGCGAGATGCTGGAGGACGAGCTTGACCCGATCGCTATCGGCGATTTCCTGGTGGAGCGCTACGACCAGCTGTGGCGCGCGCTGACGGAGGAGGAGACCATCTCCTCGGACGCCCGCTGGCGGCTGCAGGACCGCATCAACCGGCTCAACGACCTGGGTTTCGACGTGGCCGAGATGTCAATGTCGACCGACCCGGACGGCACCACGCTTCATATCCGCCCGCAGGTGGTGGACGCGGGCCACCACTCGCGCCGACTGTTCCGGCTGACCGGCCTGGACGTGCAGGAGAACCAAGCCCGGCGGCTGCTCAACGACCTGGACACCTACCGGATGCATTCGGGCCAGACGGACGCGGACGAGGACTTCGTGGCCCACGACTGGCTGACCCACGTCTTCGAGCCCGCGGTCCGCTCGGTGCCGCGCGAGTTGCGCGGCAAGCTGGAGTTGCCGCAGATTTACCACGAGATTCTGGAGCACCGCTGGTTCATGTCACAGCGCGAATCCCGGTTCGTCCCGCTCGACGAGGCGGTGGTCAGCTACATCGACAACGTCCTCAAGCACCGCCGCGACGAGTCCGAGTTGATCCTGGCGGACACCCTCCAGCTTCCGGCCATCGACGACGTGCCGATGAGCTAGCGCCGACGCCGCACGGGTTCGCCGCGGCCGTTTGGCGCATCTTGCACCGGGGCCGCCGCTGGCCCGCCTGCGGGCGCTTGGCCAGGGTGCCCGGCCCGTTTCAACGGCGGCGTTTGGCGGCTTCGTAGAGGACGATTCCGCCCGCGACCGCCGCGTTCAACGACTCCGTGGCGGCGTCCATTGGGATGGAGACCGTCAAGTCGCAGGTCTGCCTGGTCAGGCGCGCGAGGCCTTTGCCTTCGGAGCCGACCACCAACACGACGGGACCGGCAGCCAGGTCGAGGTTGGCGGCATCGGCGGCCCCTTCGGCGTCCAGACCGACCACGAACAGACCGGCCTGTTTGAGGTCTTCGAGGGCTCTGTTCAGGTTGGTGGCGCGGGCCACCGGCACGCGGGCGGCGGCCCCGGCGGACACCTTCCAAGCGGTTGGCCCCATCTGGGCGGAGCGGCGGGAGGGGATCAACACCCCGTGGGCGCCGAAGGCGGCCGCGGACCGTAGGATCGCCCCCAGGTTGTGGGGGTCGGTGACCTGGTCGAGGGCGACAATGAGGGGCGGCTGGGCGGCGTCCTCCGCGATGCGAACCAAGTCCATGGCGGACTTGTACTCGTAGGGGGCGGCTTTGAGCGCCACGCCCTGGTGGTTCGCGCCGCCGGTCCGCTGGTCCAGTTCCAACTTCGAGGCCTGCCCAATCGGGATGCCCGCGTCGCCGGCGAGTTTCATGGCCTCACGCACGCGGTCATCCACGTCAATCCCGATTGCGATCTCTAGGCGCACGGCCGGCACCTGGGCGCGCAGCGCTTCGAGGACGGCGTTGCGCCCGGCCACGTAATCGGCGGCGTCTTTGGCCGCAGTCCTGCCGAGCTTGCCGGTCCTGTTCGGCTTGCCCGCTTGACCGGTCTTGCCGGCGGGGCGGATGGCTGCGCCCTGGGGGCGAGCTTGGTTGCGCTTTTCCATGGCCGCTTTGCGCTTGGCGGCGGGGTGGTAGGGCCGGTCTTCGGCCTTCGGTGTGGGCCCCCTGCCTTCGAGGGCCTTGCGGCCGCGGCCGCCCGATCCGATCAAGGGCCCCTTCTTGGAGCCGGGCTTGCGCACCGCTCCCCTACGCTTCGAGTTCCCAGGCATGGCCCACAAGCCTACTTGGCCGCCGCCGCCGCCAAGGCGAACTCATCCTCGACCCACGGCTCGGAAGCCTGGGCAGACTCCTCCATCGGCCCCCACTTCGCGGCCGCGCCCGCCGGAGCAACGTCTGGCCACGCCTCCGGCGCTGCCTGAGTTGCCTGAGCTGCCGGCGCTTGAGCAGGCTTTTCCCTTCGGTCCGCCGAGCCCAGTTTCTGTGTTTGGGGGGAGCCTTCCCCTTGCGAGCATGATCGTTCGGGTTTGGGTATGGCTCCGAGTCTTTCCAGTTTGACCCTGATGCGGTCGTTCAGCATTGGTTTGCGTTGCGGATCGACGCGGGCCGGCGGTATGACCACCGGGTGATGGTGGATCGGGTCGATCTCGGCTCGCCACCTGGTTGGGTCGTCGCAACCGGGGAACCACCCGGTCCCGTCTGGCAACTTCAGCGCGGGCTCCAAAAGCCGGTGATGCCGGTGACAGGCGAGGACGAGGTTTTCCAAACTGGTGTTCCCGCCGAGCACCCATTTTCGCAAATGGTGGGCCTCGCAGCCGTCCGGGCCGATCCCGCAGCCCGGGAAACAACAGCCGGCATCGCGTTGGCTCAACGCGATCCTGATCGCGGGCGGGATTCCCCGTGTCGCCCGACCGACGTCGAGCGGCTCCCCGAATGAGCCCGCCAGCACCGCCGCCCATTCCGCTCCGCAGATGAGCTGGTTGACCGCCTCAGGGGCGAGTTCCCCGCCGTCCTCCCCCAAAGTCGCGACGGGCGCGGCGGCGCCGAGTTGGTCTTTGGTCATGGTGACCACGATCCGGGCCGGCCTGCCGGCCCTCAGCGGGGCGTCCTGCGGGCAGGCGTCTGCCAACGCCGCCAGGGCGTCCAACAAGGACGCCCCGAAGGGATCGGCGTCCTCCCGGCCGGAGACCGTGGGGTCCCACAACCGGCCCGCGTCGGGATCACCGCCGTTGCCCTCGTCTGTGCGCTCGCGGCGGGCGGCCAACGCCGCCCCTTCCAAGCGCCTTTTGATTTTCGCTCCCACCTCGACCGGGCAGCGGCCGTTGATCACCATCGCCTGACCGTTCCGGCGGAAGGACAAGAAGCGCCCCCTGTGCGCCTTTTCGCGTTCTAAGTTCAACTGGTCATCCCGGTCGCCGCCGACCCCAGCTTTCCGCCGGGCGTTCGCCACCAACTCGCGGGCCTTGGCGCCCAACGCCCCCGGGCCCAGTCTCCCGGCGTCCTCGATCAACTCGGCCTGGGCTTCCTCCAAGGCCTTGTCGCCCAGCAGATCCGCGGGGAAGCCCTTCAGTTCGCGCGCCACCGCCTGGGCCTGCGCCGGAGCCATCTCGCCCTTCTGGGCCGCCCGGCTCACCAATCCAAAGGGCCGGAGCGCTTCGCCCTGTTTGATGAGCCTCTTCGCTTGTGCGGCAGGCATCTTCGACTCCAGTTGCAGATGCGACTCCACGTCCAAGCCCTTTGCTTTCGCCGCCGCACCCTTGCGCTTGACCTCCTCCGCGACCGCCGCCGTCAGCGCCTCTGCCTGATTGCCGATCTGCGCCAGCACATCCAGATTCGCCAGCGACTCCTCGGCGCCCAAGCCGGACCGGTCACGGGCCGCGAACCTGCGCAGACCCTCGCGGGCCGCCAACAAACCAGGATCCGCGAAACCCATGCCACCCCACCCGGCACCCGGCGAGGTTCCCGGCGCGCCCGCGCCCCCGTACCCACAGTCTCCGTCAACGGCACGATCGCCGTGCGAACCAGCGCCCGGCGCGCCCGCGTACCCGCAGCCCCCGTCAACGGCACCATCGCTGCCCGAACCAGCCCCCGGCGCGCCCGCGTCCTGGCCCTCCCCGCCTGCGGCGCTGTCGGCGCCCGGAATCAGGGCCTCTGTGCCACCGACTGCCCGCGCGCTTGGCGAGAACGAACCCGAGCGACCTCCGGCAGGCGGCCAGCCAGTCTCCGCGGCGGCCCAGGCCTCCAGGCCGCTCAAGCCCGCCGCCCCCAAGATGCCCGCCACAACAAGGGCGACGTCTCTCGATCCGGCCGCCACGAACTCGGCCGCCTCAACCGAACCCGCAACGCGGCCACTCCCGCCCACGACACGGCCCCCGGCGGGCGGCGCGGGCGCGGTCTCCGCACCGGGACCGCGGGCGGGAGACTCACCGCCGGGCAACCGGCCGGGCGCATGCCGCAGAGGGGCGGTCCCCGCGCTCACAGCCCCACCCCGCGAACGGTCCCGAAAATGGCGTCAAGCAAACCCTCTACCACCGCTTGATGCCTGTTCGCATGCTGCTTACTCATACACATATGCTACTCCCTTGGCGCTCCGAAGTCAACACCTTCCGCCACAAGAATCCGCACCGAGACCCGTCCGCAACCGAACCTGCGAGCGAAGCCCGCATCGACCCGGCGGGCGGCCCAACCCGCGTCGGCGGCCCAACCCGTGCTGCGGCTCCCCCTGCGTCGCCCTGCCCAAAGTGCCACGCGGCTGCCGCGCGGCCGCCCCACGGTGCCACATGGCCAGGCGAGGCGACATGGAAGCGGAGCAAAACGGCATCGGCGGCCATGGCAGACAAGCTACGCCGCGCGTCTGACAACGAACCGGCCGCCCAAAGCACTCCCAAGGGCTGGCAACCCGCCCCGGCTACGCCCGGCGCCCAGGCCGACCGGGGGGCGCAAAGCGGGCGCCTCCCCGCAGGATCCCGGACGCCGTGAACGGACATGGAGACAACATAGGCGACGGGTCTGACGTCAAAGAAGGCGGGAAAACGGGAGACGCGCCAGTGGCGGCCAGATTACGGCCCGTGGCGAAGCCGGTTCACCATACTTGGAGCATGGGCGCTTGGGGAACGGGGCCGTTCGACAACGACGGCGCCGCCGATTTGGTCGCCGAGATTCGGTACGACGATTTCGACTTGGACAATGTGGCGTGGGCCTTCGAGGATCCGGACCACATGGTGGTCGACGGCGGCCAAATCGCCATCGCGCTGGGGGCTTTGATCCAGGCCGTCAACGGCCTTCGGCCCGGCCCCGACGACGAACTGGACTTGGCGGACTTCAAGGCCCAACTCACTCCCGAGCGCGTGGCCTGGGTCCGGGCCGAAATGCTCCGAGCGATGAGCGATGGCGCCGTCTCCGAGGCCTATGACCTGTGGGAAGACGCGGGCGAACTCGAAGCCTGGCTGGAGGAGTCGCGGGCCTGCCTTCCCCCGGCCGCCGACTGACGATCCGCGCCATTGCGGGCTGGCCGCGAACCCGTTTTGAACTGCGGAAAGACCGCTCCGGGCGGGGGCGCGGTTCTCAGTGTCAGAGGGCGCCCCTAGAGTTTTCCGCATGTCTTCGTTGGCTCCCGCGTTGCAGACCCGGCGGCTCGCCGCCGAGTCGGCGGCCTGGGCTCTGTTGCGCGCGGACAACGCCCCGGTGATCGTCGCGGTGCTCGGCCGGCACCTGGGCGGGGAGGAGCGGCGGCTGCCCGCGCCCGTCCTGGCCGAACGTGTGGAGGAGGATCTCGCGGACCTCCGCAGCGACTTTCCCGAGCTCACACGCACGGCGGTCGGCTACTTGACCGCCTGGCGCGAGCAGGGTTTCCTGGTCCGGCGGGTGGTGCCCGGCTACCGGGAGGAAACTCTCGAATTGTCCGATGCCGCCTTGGCGGCCCTCGCTTTCATCGCCAGTTTGGGGGAGGACCGGCAGGCGGTGACGGCATCGCGCCTGGAGACCATCTTGGAGCGGGTGCACGCGCTGAACGTGGCGACCGATCCGCGCGTGGAGACCCGGTTGGCGGCGCTTGAGGCCCAGCGGGCGGAACTGGACCGGGAAATCGACCGTGTGCGGTCGGGCCGGTTCGAGGTGCTCGCGGCGGCGGACGCGGTTGAGCGCGCGGCGGACATTCTGGCCCTGGCCGCCGCCCTGCCGGCCGATTTCGCCCGCGTCCGGCGCCAGATTGAGGAAATCAACCAGTCCCTGGTGCGGCGCTTGGTCGAGGACCAAGACTCGCGGGGCCGGGTGCTGGAGGAGATCTTCGCGGGGATCGACCAATTGGAGGAATCGGAGGCGGGCCGGTCGTTTGACGGATTCCACGCGCTGGTCAGCGACCCGGAGCGGTCGGGCCGCTTCGATGACGACGTCGAGGCGATCCTCGAGCGCGAGTTCGCGGAGCGGCTGCCGGCGGACCAGGCCCACGCGCTGCGGCGCATGCTGCCAACGCTCCAGGACACGTCCCGCGAGGTCCGGGACGTGATGACGTCGCTCGGCCGGTCGTTGCGCCGGTTTGTCCAAAGCGAGGAGCACGGGCGCGCCCGGCGCGTCCACCAACTGCTGCAGGGGGCGGCTGGGGCGGCGTTGGCGGCATCGGACAAGGCGCGGCTGCTGGACCCGACCGGGTTCCGACTGGACCAAACGTCGGTGGCGACCGCGGCGATCGGGGAATTGTCGCTGCGGGATCCGAGCACCAGTCGGTCGCTGGAGCCTTTGGAAGAGGCACCTTCCCTGCCCGCCGACTTGGACGCGCTGGCGGCCTTGGCCAGGGAAAGCGACATCGACTTCCGCGAGTTGCGGGAATCGGTCGCCGCCGCGGTCCGTGCGCGCGGGGCCTGCACAATCGCCGAGGTCTTGGAGGACCGTCCCGCCACGCAAGGCCTGGCCAGCGTGATTGGGCTGTTGGTATTGGCGCTGAAACACGGCTCGGTCGGGGACGGCGTGGAAACGGTGCGCTGGGAAACCGCCGGCGGCCAGCGGCGGCGCGGGACGGTGCCCGTGTGCTTGTTCGAGGAGGAGCTTTGAGCGAAGAAGACGCGCCCGCGCGGGCGGGCGACCAGTTATGGCCGGGAGACAAGGGCTTGCTGCCGGAGGCGTCGCGGCGCACGCTGGTGGCGCTGCTGAAAGGACCATACGTGTCCGCCGAGCGGCAGAGCGGGGCGTGGGACGCCTTGATGGCGGACCAGGCCGCCATCGAGTCGCGGCTGGCGGACCTGTTCCTCGACCTGGTGGTGGACCAGGACACAGGGGTCGCGTTCATCCGCGGCGTGCGCACGGATCAGATTCAGGCGCCGCAGGTGGTCCGCAGCCGCAACCTGACGTTCATCCAGACCGCGTTGGTGTTGCACTTGCGCCAACTGCAGGTCCGGGCGGCGCCGGGCGAGGCCGTGATCGTGGGCCTCGGCGAGGTGACCGACTACCTGGAGGTTTACCGTCCCAGCCAGGGGATTGACCGCCCGCTGCTGGTCAAGCGCGTGAAGAGCGCCTGGGAGACCATGCATGACTTGGGGCTGTTGCACAAGACGTCGACCGAGGAGCGGTCGGAGGTTTCGCCGACTTTGCGCTTGATCTTCGGGCCAGAGGAGATCGAGCGGCTGACCACCGAATACGAACGGATAGCGGAGGCGGCCGGCGGGGCGGCCGGGGCCGGAAGGACGGCGGGGGCCGGGGCCGAGGGGACGGCCGAGCGGACTGAGTTTGCCGCCGGCCCTAATGCCGATCAAGGCCGGGTTGCGGGCGCGGGCGGCGACGTGGAAGAGGGGACTTGGGAATGAGCACGCTGTTGTTGGACACGCTGGAGGCCGGCGGGGCCGTCCAAATGGGCCAGTGGCGCTTGGCCCACATCGAGGTGGCCAACTGGGGCACCTTCCATGGCTGGCACCGCTTGGATGTGGCCCGCGAGGGATTCCTGCTGACCGGCGCGTCAGGCTCCGGCAAGTCCTCGCTGCTCGACGCGGTGGCCGCCGTCATGATGCCGCGCGGCAAGGTCCATTTCAACGCGGCGGCGGCGGAATCCGGCGGCCGGCGGGACAGAACCATCCTCAGTTATGTGCGCGGCGCCTGGCGGCGCGCCGAAAACGCCGAGACGGGCGAAGTCTCATCCGTCTACTTGCGCCCCGGCGCCAGCTGGTCGGGTGTCGCCCTGCGCCTGGAAAACGGCGCCGGCGGGGCGCCCCTCACCCTGGTCAAGCTGTATCACGTGCCGCAGGGCGGCCACGACAGCGCGGATGTGAGGGAATTGGCCGTGGTGGCGCACCAGCCGATCAGTTTGAAGGACTGCGAGCCGTTCGCCCGTTCAGGCCTTGATGTCAAGCGCCTGAAGAAGCGCTGGCCGGAGGCGTTTGTCACCAACAAGACGGGGGTGTTCGGCGAGCGGCTCGCCCGCGAATTGGGCATCACCAAGCCGGAGGCGCTGGAGCTCTGGCACAAGACGCAGTCCGCCAAGTCGCTCGGCTCGCTGGACGCGTTGTTCCGCGATTACATGCTGGACGAGCCGCCGACCTTCGAGATCGCCGACCGGGCGGTGGAGCAGTTCGGCGAGTTGAAGCAAGCCCACACGGCGGTGCTGGACGCGCGCGACCAAATCGCCGCTTTGACGCCGCTGCGCGGGGCGGCCAAACGCCACCGGCGGGGCCTGGAGGACCAAACCGCGCTTGGGATTCTGGAAGCCGCGCTTGGACCGTACGCCAACGGGGAGAGGCTGAGGCTCGCCCGCCAAGCCCAGGCCGACGCGGCCCGCGAGGCCGACGCCGCCCAGGCCGAGGTGGCGGCCACGGGCGCTCAAGTCGCCCAAGCCCAGCAGGTGTTCGATGCCGCCCACCAAGCCGCGCTCGGACAAGGCGGCGAGGCCCTGGCCAGGCTGGAGTCGGCCGAGCAACAACTTGCGCTGATCCATCAGACCGTGGCCGACAAACGACGCGAGATCATGGGCGAGCTCCGGGCGGCGGCCCTGCCCGCCCCGGAGACGGCCGAGCAGTTCCACGAACTGAAGCGCCAGGCGGCGACCGAACTGGCCAAAGCGGAGGACAGCCGACTGCGGGCCGACTTGCAGGACGCGGGGGGCCGGATCACCGCCCTGCGCTCCGAACTTCGGGAGCTCCGGCAAGAAGTCGAGGTGGTTCGCCGCTCCAAATCCAACTTGGGGGCGGATCTCCTGCGGGCCCGCGCAATGGTCGCGGAGGCCGCCGGCCTGACACCTGCCGCCCTGCCGTTTGCGGGCGAATTGATGCAGGTCAAGACGGAATTCGCGGACTGGACGGGCGGCATCGAACGCGTTCTGCGGCCGTTGTCGCGGGTGATGCTGGTCCCCGCCGCGCACCGCGTCCGGGTGACCGAGGCCGCCAACGACGCCCACCTGGGTGCCCGTCTGGTGATGGAGTTCGTCGGCTCCGAGACGCCGAAAGCCGAGGGGCCGCTGACGGACAACGCGCTGCCCCTCCGCGTGGAGGTGAAAGACGGCGCCTTTTCCAACTGGCTGCGGGCTGTTCTGCGCCGCGACTACAACTACGAGTGCGCCCAGAATCTCGACTCCTTCTTGGCGGCACCCAAGGCGCTCACCCGAGAAGGACAAGTCAAACGCGGCCGCACCCGGCAGGAGAAGGACGACCGCTGGCCGGTGAACGACGCCTCCCACTGGGTCCTCGGCTTCGACAACCAGGCCCGGCTGGACCGGATGTTCGAGCACCTGCGGCGCCTGGCGCAGGCGGAAGACGAGGCCAAACAGGAGTATGACCGTCTGGAACGCGAACGCGACCAGTCGAATGATCGTTTCCGGCTGTTCCAGCGCCTGGAGGGCCTTGACTGGGAACGGATCGACCAAGACGCCGCAGCCGAGGCACTTGACGCGGTCCGGGCGGAACTGACTTCTTTCCGCGCGCAAAACCACGATCTTAGGGCGGCGGAGAAACGCGAGGCGGACGCCAAAGCCGCGTTTGACGCGGCCCGTGAGGCCCAGGCGGCGGCGTTGGCGCGCCAAGCGGTGGCGGCGAGGCGGCACACGGAGGCCAGCGAGGCGATCAGGCAGGTGGAAGGCGAAGCCGACCCGGTGGAGCTTCCGGGCCAGGTGAAGGAGGCGCTGCGCCAGCGATTCGAGGCGGCCCGTGGACAGCGGACCCCCACCTACCAAAGCATCGGGGACGCCAAAGACAAGGTGCGGGAGCGGCTGGGCGACGAATTGCGCGCGGCGCAGCGGCTGGCGGACAAAGCGGCGGCGGACGTGGCGGGGTGCGCCACGGAGTACAGGATCAAGTGGCCGGCGCCGGCGGCCGACCTGACCGCCTCGGTCGAGGATCTGTCCGGCTACCTTGACATTTTGGACCGCCTTGAACGCGACGGGCTGCCAGCTTTCGAGGACCGCTTCTTCGAATTGCTCGCCAAACAATCCACGCAGAACATTGGGCAGTTGGCGGACGTGATCAGGCGCGCCGCAGGCCAAGTTCGGGAGAAGATCCGGGTCATCAACGGCGCTTTGGCCACCTCGCCGTTCGACCAGGACCGGCACCTCAAGATCGAGGTCAAGGACTGCATGAGCGCCCAGGCGAAGGATTTCCTGGCCGAGTTGCGGACCATCACCTCGGGAGCCTGGGCGGGGCGTTCCCAGCCGGAGGAGGAGGGCGGCCGGGAGGTCGCCGAGCAGCGTTTCGACGCGATCAACCGGCTGATGACACGGCTCAAGTCAGACGCCCCGAGCGACCGCCGCTGGCGCGAACTGTGCCTGGACACCCGGAAACACGTCCGCTTCATCGGCAAAGAGGTCGACGGCGCGGGCGAGGTGGTCGCCGTGCACGATTCGACGGCCGGCCTGTCCGGCGGGCAACAGCAGAAGCTGGCGTTCTTCTGCCTGGCGGCGGCGCTGCGGTTCCGGCTGACCGACGACGCCTCGCAGTTGCCCTCGTTCGGCACCGTGCTGATGGACGAGGCCTTCGACCGGGCCGACGCGGACTTCACCCGCATGGCGCTGGACGTGTTCCGGCAATTCGGCTTCCACATGGTGCTGGCCACCCCGCTGAAGGGCATCCAGGTGATCGAGGACTACATAGGCGGGGCGGGACACGTCGAGTGCGTGGGCGGCCAACGGTCCGTGATCAGGCCCGTGCCTTGGGGAGCCGACGCGGAGGAGGATGAGACGCGGCCCGCGGCACCCGGCCGCGGCGGCCAGAGTGTGCCCGGCCCAGACTCCGTGGCCCGCCCAGGCGACGCCAACGATCCAGACGACGCGAGCGGCCCAGATGGCGTGGGCGCCCCGGACGGCGTGCCCGGTTCGGACGGCGTGCCCGGTTCGGACGGCGTGCCCGGTTCGGACGGCGTGCCCGGTTCGGAGGGCGTGGCCGGTCCGGACGGCGCGGGCGGTCCGGGTGGCGAGCCCGGTGCCGATCCGGCGGGCTCCGCCGATGGCTGAGAGGCGGTCCGGGCCGGTCGGATGGGCGGCGGCGTCCAGCGCGGTGCGGCGGTCGTTCGAGCGCAATCGCCCCGCCTGGGCCGTACAGACCGCGTTGTCGAGGACGGGCTTCCCCGTCCCGCCGGATCCCTGTCCCCCGGTCGTCGGCCTCAAACCGCCGACCGAACGGGCCGCCCTGGCGGATCTCCCGGGAACCTTGGCATGGGTGGCCGACTGGCGCGCACGCGCCGAGCCGTGCGTCGAATGGGAGCGCCGGTCCTGGGCCAGCGCGGGCGACCAAGACGTGCCGGCCCGCCTCGCGGTGGCCGACCCGGCCGCGGCCGCGCGGATCGCCGGTCAACGCCGCGCCTTCGACGCCCTGGTCGGGCGGATGGCGGCGCTGCTGGAGCGGTGGCACCCTTCGTGGGCAGTCGGCTTGTCGGAGGCCACCGGGGGCCAAGACGCTCCCCTGCCCGATCAAGCGGGCTTTGGGCGGCCAGGGCCGCTGGGCTCGCCCCTGATCTTGGCGCTCAAACGCCATGCGAACTTGATCGCATCTTTGCCCGGCGCCGACTTCGGACGCCTGCAAGACGTGGCCGAATGGCTGGCCGCGCATCCCGACTCCGGTTTGTACGCGCGCCAGTTGCCGGTGCGCGGGGTGGACTCCAAGTGGTTGGAGGGCCACCGCGCCCTGACGCAGGACCTGGTGGGCGGAATTCTCGGGGAGCCGGGACGCGCGCTCGGGATCATGTGGCGGCCGCCCGCCCTGATCCGGGGTCGCTTCCTCGACCCGGCGCTGGCGCCCGGCGGTCTGATCGAGTTGGCGGCGCCCGCGAAGGTGTGGGACGGGATCGGCGGGGAGCGTCCGGCGCCGGCTGGGACGCCTTGCCGGCCGCTGTCGCGGGAAGGAAGGGACGGCATCGGCGGCTGGCCATGCGTTGTGTTGGTGCTGGAAAACCTCCAGTCTTTGCTGGCGCTACCCCAACTGCCGGGCTCGGGGGCGTTGGCGTTGCACGGCGGAGGGCATGCGGTGGACTTGCTGGCGGAAATCGGCTGGCTGCGGGACGCGCCGGTGGCGTACTGGGGCGACCTGGACACGCACGGGTTCGCCATCCTGGACCGCCTGCGGGCTTTCCTGCCGGAGGCGCGCAGCCTGCTGATGGACCAAGCCACCTTGGAGGCGAACCTCGACTTGGCGGTTCCGGAGCCAAAGCCGACAACGGCGCGCCTGACTCGCCTAACTCCGGACGAACAGGCGGTCTACCAGGCGCTGCAGTCCTCCGGCCAGCGACTGGAGCAGGAACGCGTTCCCTGGGAAACGGCCCTGGTGGCGGTCCGTTCCGCCCTCGAATCAACGCGGCAAGCGCTCCCTCAGATACTCCCGCAGGAAGGGGAGCGCGAAGTCGACGGCGCCGCGCCCCGCCGTCCGAATGATCCCGCCTTCCAACAAGCGGGCGCGGTAGACGGCCAGATAGTTGAGCGGCCTGTCCATGCGCTCCGCCAGGTCGGCAAGCATGGACGCGCCTGAGTCTGCGGCCATTGCTTCCAAGAATTGTCTGTCGACGTCTGAGAGGTCCTTGAGCGCAGTCCCATGCACAAGGCGCCCAAGTCGGTCTTTCGCCGCTTCGATTCCCTGTTGAACGATTTCGCGTGTGATCACGTCGCCATCGGCGCGGCGCCACGCGTGGTAACCAACCAGTTGCACCATGAACGGGTAGCCGCCACTCGCCTCCGCCGCAGCTTCAAGCGCGTCGGCCGCTATGGAGCGGCCGTGCTCTTGTATTGTCGCGCGCAGCGCGTCTTTCACGGCCGGCAAGGGCAATTCGCCCAACGGATGATGCTCGGCCCGACGCAAGAACGTCGCCACCGATTCGCCGCTGAGCAGGGCACTGATGCCTTGAGGCAGGCCAGCCAGCGCCAACGCCACCTCTCGCTCTTCCCTCACAAGATGCTGGGCTATTGCGGCCAACTGTCTGAGCTCGTCTTGGTCGCCAGCGTGGATCTCGTCAATCGTGATGAGCAGGCCGGTGCCGTTTTCCTCGAGCTTGACGGCCACGTTGGTGAGCGCCTCACGCAGATCCAGTTCGGGCGGCAGGTGTTCTTCGGAGAGGCTGAACCCGCCGATCCCCGAAATGCTCACACCGGTCACTCTCCGGCTGGCCGGAGACCAGTCTCGCAGAATCCCCGAAGCTTGCCGGGCCAATCGCTCAATTAGCCCGACCGTGGCCGTCTCATGAACAGCGATCCATTGGCGCTCCTCGGCGGCGCGGTCGGCTATCGCATTGAGCATTACCGTCTTCCCCGCGCCGCGGGGACCGCTGAAGATTGTGAGCCTCCCCGGCGCGCCCGGGCCGTCCTCGATCGATTCCATGAACTCGTCGACCAACGCCTCGCGTCCCACCAGCACAGGCGGGTTGGCGCCGGCTGAGGGCTTGAACGGGTTCTGACTGCGCTCCATGCCCCCTCCTTTTGCGCGGTTTATAATTTTTGCGCGGTTTATAAAACCCTACCCGACGCCGATGCGCGCACGTACCCAAAGGTCTCCGCCGCACCAGAACGTCGTTCGACGCGCCCCCAACCCGGCCGCGTTCATCCAGCCTCCTGGGTGACGGTGGCGTCTTCGTCTTTCGCGACCAACTGCGCTTCCCAGCAGGCCCATGTGACGGCGTTGAACCGGTAGTCCTGGTACGAGGCCCAGAAACGCGACGGGTCGTAGATCAGCCAAAGGCTGTCGCCCGGCGAATACCGCTGAATGACCCAGGTGTTGGCGATCCGCTCGCACAAGTCCAGGCTGTCCAAGGCCACGTCGTCGCAGGGCAGCCGGGCGCCCATGTCGACACGCCACTGGCCGTCGCCCTTCAGATACCGCTCGATCCTCGCGCCGCCAGGCGGAAAGCCGATCACCTTGGCGAGTGTGGCGGCCAGCGCCGCCGCCCTCTCCCTCCGGGCGGTGCTTGTGACCACCGACAGTTCGACGTCCATCAGGCGGCCTGGGGACTTGTCGATCTGTTTGCAAATCAGCCCCTCTGCGACCCGCAGCGCGTTGATCCGGCGCTCGGCCAGCGTCCGCTGCGGCTTCGCAGTGTCCGGTAGTCGTGCCAGCGCCCTGTCCAGCTTCGAGATCATCATTTGGGTCTGGCGCAGCGCCTCCGGCAGGTCCTCCCCGCCGCCGCCCGCTGACGGCCCATCCGGCAACGGTTTCAGCACTAGACGAGCCTACCGGGCTGGCCGCTGGATAGGCTTGGGGCATGTCGGAGAGCTTGGCGCAGCGTTACCTGGCGGGCCTGAAGGCGAGGTGGGAGGAGGTCGGAGACGACGAATCGCCTCAGGAACTGGCCCTGGCGACCGGCGCGGCACCCGACGGCATCGTGCGTCTGCGGGGCGCCTACCCGCTTAGCCCGGACACCCTGACGAATCTGCTTTCCCTGGTGGACGGCACCTACCACCGCGACTACGGCGGCCATGAGGTGTCGGTCTACCTGCTGGGTTCGGACTTGGAGGAGTACCCGTACTACCTCCTTTCGGTCGGCCAGATCTTGGAGAGCGCCGCAGCGCCGACCAGCCAGGATTCCCTGCGCGGCCGCTACGGCGACGGCCTGGACGAATGGCTGCCGCCGGGGCGCGAGGGTGGGCCGGACGAAGGGTACCGCGACGACCGGATCGACCCGGATGTGCCGATCGGCCGGTGGCTGCACTTCGCCGACTGCATGAACAACGGCGGCACGTCGCAACTGTTCATCGACTTCGACCCGGCCGGCGAGGGCCGGGTGGGACAGATCATCCGGTACCTGCATGATCCGGACGAATGGGCCGTGATCGCCGACAGCTTTGACGACTACCTGGAGCGCCTGGCCAGCGACGGTTTCGGCTTCGTGCTGCCCGACGAGTCCGAACAGGAACAGGCCGAGGCGCTGGCCATGTGCGAGGCGGGGAGCTTGTCGCCCATCGTGCGGCGCGCCCTGGACGCGGCGGCAAGTGACGCGCCTGGCGCGGAGTCACTGCTGCGCGGCTTGGCCCGCCGGATAGTCCTGGATAAGGGCTTCTTCGGGCTCCATGGCGACGACGACTCGCAAACGATGATCGACTTGATCTTCTGGCTCCACACGCGCCTCGCCCCGCCGCGGTCGTTCGAGGACTTCTACAACTACCCCCAGGACGCCGAGGACCCCTACGCCCAGCCGTCGTTCGAGTTGATGATCGTGTTCTCCCTAGTCGCCGACCCATTTGATTTCAAGACCGGTGGGATCGCCCCCGGCTTCGTGGAGGACTGGTGGAATGAGCGGACGGCCCAAGGGAAGATTGTCCAATCCGAGGACGGTGGAGGCCACGTGTTCACGGTGGAGGCCGAAACCCAGTTGTTCGACTCGCTGAGGACTTTGGCCGGGCGGTCCTGAGCTTCGCGGCGAAGGCGCGGCGTGGCCGCTGGCGGACAACCCGTGCACGCTGGCAGCGCATTGCCATCCCACCTTGCCGGTGGCCACCGTCGTTTCCCGTCTCGTTGGGCAACGCCGCTAGTGTGGGGTGGTTGGGTGACGCTGAGCGCCCGGAAGACGCGCCCGCCGCGCGTTCGGGAGAGCCCGCCCACCCGGCCGAATCCGCACGCCGAACCCACCGAGCCCCAAGGAGCCCCATGAAGGCCTACGACATCCTCTTCGAACGAGCCGACGGAACAGCGGCATACGATCCGGAATACGGCGACACGTTTCCCGCTCCGGACCGTCCGGCAGACGGCTGGATTGGCACCGAGGGCCCAGGGATGGACCCGGAAACCTGGCCCCGTGGCCCGGAGACCGGTTTACCCATGTTCCACGCGATCACCCTCCGGCTGCCCGCCGACTACCAGCGGAAAGGCGCCGCCTTCACGGGGATCGCGTTCTTCCAGGGCGAGGGCGAATTCGCCGAGCCGTACAAGGCGCGCGGGTTCAGGGACCCGTTCGTGAAACAGCTCAAGGACGCGCGGCCGCATCCGCAGTTGCAGCTCCGCGAAGACTTGATCGGCGGGCAGTTCGCGCTGATCTGGTTGACCGAGGAAGAGCTGTCCCGCGGGCCGGCATCGCCGCCGCCGGATCCGCGCCGCCCCGGCGAGCATCTCGGCTCCGACGACGGCGGCCCAAACGCCTGGGACGAGGGTCCTCACGCCGTCCAGCGGGTGTGGCTGGCCGAGAGGCCCGACCCGAACGCCGGCCTGGCCCCCCTGGACCATTCCGGCCCCGATGACGCCTACCGCCCCAGGTTCGACTCGGCCACCTGGGAACTGGAACCGTGGGCGCGGCCGCTGGCGGGACGTTGCCATCTTGGCGGCACCGCTTTCCCCATCCAGGCCCTGCCAGACGGCCTGACCCCGTGGTACTTGGAGTTGACGGAGTTGCCCGGCCTCAACTTCGGCACCGGCAACGCCCAGATCGACCTCGAATCCGACGCGTTCGACTGGGCCTGTGGCTAGCCGAGGCCCGGCCCGCCGTCGCCTTGGCGGCGCCCGACCCACCGCGTAGCGGATACGCCCAAACTGCAAGAACTTGCCAGCCCAAACCGCCAGGGAACTCATGGCCAAACTGGCAAACCCCACTTGACGCAGGCGCCGCTCCTCGATTGGGCCGCGGCTGGCCTCTCAACTGGGCGGCAGGTCCCCGGCCGCGCCGCCGATCAGTTCGCCCACGACCTCGGTCAGCAGGTCCAGGCCGGCCAGCAGGTCGGCGTCGCCGGTGAACTCCGCCTCGCTATGGGAAACGCCCTGGGCTGACGGGACGAACAGCATCACGGTGGGGACCATCCGCTTCAGATTGGTCGAATCGTGGCCGGCAATCGTCAAAATGGGCCGGTGGCGCAATCCCAACCGGTCGGCGCACCGCCGCGCGAGTTCCACGCCGCCCGGGGCGTACGGCTCCATGTCCCACGCGTGCGTCAGTTGCGCGTCGACCCGCACGCGGGCCTGTTTGCCCGCCTCCGCCAACCGCTCCTCCAGTTCGGCCGCGGCCCGGTTCAGCAGTTCCACGTCCGCCGACCGCAGGTCGGCCAGGAGCTTCACCCGGCTCGCGACCACCACCGGCGAGTTCGGGTAAACCTCCATTTGCCCGATGCCGCTGTGCAGTTTCCCGTTCGAAGCGTCCGCCAACGCTCGGATCGCCACGGTGACGAGGGCCGCGCCGTACAGGGCGTCGCGGCGGTCCGCCATGATGGCCGAGCCGGAATGGGCTTGCTCGCCGGTGATCTCGATTGAGTATTTGCGGGCCGCCCAAGCGCTGGTCACCAGGCCGATCGGGTAGCCGGTGTCCTCCAATTCGCGTCCCTGCTCCACGTGGATTTCCGCGGCGCAGGCCGCTTCGGGGCCGTCCCAGTCTCCCAGCATCCCCTGGGCGGCCAACGCCTCGGCGACAGTTTGGCCCGCCCGGTCTTGGGTGGCGAGCGCGGCGGCGGGCGCCATGGCGCGGGTGTAGCAGGCGGAGCCCATCATGGACGGTTGGAAGCGCGACCCTTCCTCGTTGAACCAATTGACCACGGCCAGGTTGAGCCGGGGCGTCAGGCGTCCGGTGGCTATCGACTCCGAAACGGCGAACGCCGCGTGGGCCGCCGCCAAGACGCCGTAGGCGCCGTCGAAACGACCCGCTGTCGGCTGCGAGTCGAGATGCGAGCCGACCAGGACGGCTGGCGCGTCCGGCACCCACCCGCGAAGGCCGAATTGGTTGCCCACCCGGTCATAGACGACTTCGAATCCGTTGGCCGCCAGCAACCCGGCCAACCAGCGCCGCGCCGCCGCGTCGGCCGCCGTGGCGGCTTGCCTGTCCACGCCTCCGCGCCCGGTGGCGCCAATGGCGGACAGTTCCGCGAAGTCGGCCAGGAATTGGTCGTGGGACACGGTCATGCCGTATCGCCTCCTTGTCGTTTGAGCCAGTTCACAAGATTGCGGGCGGGGTCCAGTTGGTAGCGCTCCAACGAAGCGGTGGACAGGAACGCCATGTGGGGCGTGGCGATGGTGCGCGGATGGAACAGGAGCGGGTCGCCGGCCAAGGGCGGTTCGCAGTCCGCCACGTCGGCGCAATAGGCGGCCAGCCGGCCGGATTCGAGCGCCGCCAAGACCGCCTGACTGTCCACCAACCGCCCGCGCGAGACGTTGACCAGCAAGGTCCCGTCCTTCATGGCCGCCAACGCGGCCGCGTCGATCAGGTGCTCAGTCTCCCCAGTCAGCGGCAAATGCAGCGAAATGATGTCGGAACACGCAAGCACCTCAGGCAGCCCGGCCAACCGGACGGCTGGGCCGATCCAACCGGTTGGCTGGGCGCGACGGGCCGGGCCGGCATCGCGCGCGGGGTTGGTGGCGCGGGCGGGCGAGGCGGCGTCGGCGGGATTCGGGGCGGCGCCCGCCTTGGCGGGTTCGGCAGCCGGGTCGGCCGCCAACACCGCGCCGACCATTGGGCCCAGGTAGTCCGCCACTTTTCGGCCGATCCGGCCGAAGCCGACCAGGCCGAGCGTCATTTGGCTGAGGGCGGGCGGCACCTGGCCGACCTGTTCCGTCCAGCCGCCTTGGCGAACGACCTCGCGGCCGTGGTCCAGGCGGCGGATCGCGGACAAGACCAAAGCGACGGTGTGGGCGGCCACCTCCTCGGTGGAAGCGTCCGCCATCGGCAGGACCACCACCCCGCGCGCCTCGGCGGCGGCCGCGTCCACCATGTCCGCGCCTGTGGACGTGGTGGCCAAGACCCTCAAGTTGGGCAGTTGGTCCATGACGGCTGGCCCGATTTGGGCGTAGCCGACAATCCCGCCCACAGCGGCGCGGGCGGCGGCCGGCACTTGGGTGTCGCGGTCCAGGCTCAAGCACAGACTCGAGAAGCCCTGGTCGGCCAGGTAGGCGCGAGCGGGTTCCAAGTCGATGTCGGTCTGGTCCGTGAAGACCACCAGCCGGCCGGGTTGGGCGCGCCCGCTCATGCGGCCGAGCCCATGAACTTGCGGGTCCGTTCCAGCCTGGGGTTGTCGATCACTTCCCGAGCCGGACCCTCTTCGATGATCACCCCGTGGTCCACGAAGACCACGCGATCCGCCACCTCGCGGGCGAAGCCCAGTTCGTGGGTGACGACCAACATGGTCATCCCCGTGTCCGCAAGCGAGCGCATCACCTCCAGCACCTCGCCGACCAGTTCGGGGTCCAGGGCGGAGGTGGGCTCGTCGAACAACATCACCTCCGGGCGCATGGCCAGCGCCCGCGCGATAGCGACCCGCTGCTGCTGCCCGCCAGACAACTGCGAGGGATAGTGGCTTCCGCGATCCGCCAGGCCCACGCGGGCCAGGAGCGCGTCCGCCTGCTCGCGGGCGTCCCGCCGGGGCACGCCCAGGCAGCGAACTGGCGCCTCCGCCACGTTTTCCGCCGCCGTGAGGTGCGGGAAGAGGTTGAACCGCTGGAACACCATGCCGATCTTGCGGCGGCGCCGAGCCACTTCCCTGGGCTTCAGCTCATACAGTTTGCCGCCTTTGGCCTTGTAGCCGATGTATTCGCCCGCCACCTGGATGGAACCCGCGTCAGGGGTCTCGAGGTGGTTGACGCAGCGCAGAAAGGTCGACTTGCCCGAACCGGACGGCCCCAGCATGCACACGACCTCCCCCGTTTCCACGGCCAAGCTGATGTCTTGCAGCACCAAAGTGGTGCCGTAGGACTTCTCCACGCCGACGGCCTCGACCATGTGCCGGGGCGCCGCGGCCCCGGCGGCCCCTTCGGCCCCGGCGGCAACGCTCGGTTTGCCAAGCGGCGTGCTCATTGTTCCTCCCCAGACTGCGCCCCTGCGGCGGAAACCCGTTCCCCGCCCCGGTCCCGGCCACGGTCTAGGCCGCTGTCGCGATCACCGCCCCGGTCCCGCTCGCCACCCCGGTCCAGGTCGCCGCCCCGGTCCCGGTCCCGACTCCGCACCGGGACCAGACCTTTCGCCACCGTCCCCGGCCCAAGGCGGCGCGGGGCCAGTCCCCGCGCCTTGGCGAGGCGCCGCTCAAGAACCGCCTGCCCGGCGGTCAGGATGCTGGTCAACACGAGGTACCAGGCCGAGGCCACCATGTACATCTCCATGCGGCTGAAATCGGCCGTGCCGAGGCGCTGCGCCATGGTCAGCAGGTCCCCGGCGCCGATCACCGCCACAAGCGAGGTCTCTTTCAGCAACGTCACCGCCTCGTTGCCGAGCGGCGGGACAATGGACCGCAAGGCCTGGGGCAAGATGATCCGTCGCAGGGCCAACGCCTTTGTCATTCCGAGGGCGGCGCAAGCCTCGCTCTGGCCTGAGTCAACCCCAATGATTCCGCCTCGGATGATCTCGGCCATGTAGGCGGACTCATTGAACGCCAGGCCGAGCCCCGCAGCCGTCAACGGCGTTATCAACTCGGTGGTGTTGACCTCGGTGAACCCCAGGTTCAGTTCGGGGAGAAACAGGCCAAGGTTGAACCAGATCAGAATCTGCACCATCACGGGGGTGCCCCGGAACAACCAGATGAAACCGCCGGAGAAGGACCGCAGCAGCGGACTGGCCGACATCTTCATGGTCGCTAACGCGATCCCTCCCGCCAAGCCCAACGCCATGGAGCTCGCGGTGAGCAGGATGGTCACCCCCATGCCGACAAAGATGCTGCGGGCGAACAGACGCTCCCACACAATCCCCCAGCGCAGAATCGAGTTTTCGGCGACCTGCCAGGCCAGCAACGCGGCCAGAATCAAGACCAGCGCGGTGGCGGCCCAGCGCCCCCAATGGCGGATCGGCACCACCGGGGGCGCGTTCCGGGCGGCCAGCCCCGGCGCGGGGGCTGGCGCCGGGGCGGGGGCCGGGGCGAAAGTCATTCGCCCGCGTTGACGGTGATTTCGCCGATGGCCGAGGCACCCAGACCGTGCTTTTCCAACACGGTCGCATAGGTGCCGTCATCCAGCAAGCCCTGCAACGCGACCTGGAGAGCGTCCCGCAACTGCGTCGAATCTTTGGCGAGCGCGTAGCCCAGCGGTTTGGTTTGGAAGGGCTCAGCGTTGGCCAGCTCAAGTTCGCTGCCACCGCCGACCTTCGCCACCCTGTCGCGCGCCACCGGGTCCTGCGACAAAGTCGCCGCCACCCGGCCGGTCTGAAGCTGCATGTACGCGTCGTCGTCCGTCGCCTGGGGCAGGATGTCGATGGGCGAATCGGCGCAAAGGTCGGCGTTGAACTCCTGGAGGATGGTCTCCTGCGCTGATGCCGTCAGCACCGAAACGGCCTTGCCGCACAGGTCGGCCTCGCCCTTGACGCCCTCCGGGTTGCCGGCCGCCACCACGATCGACTGGCCGGTCAGGAAGTAGTCCACCATGTCGTAGTTGGCCTGGCGGTTGGCGTTGTCGGTGAGCGCCGCCACGATCACGTCATACCGGCCCGTGTCGATCCCCGGCAAGAGGCTGTCAAAAGCGGCGTTTTCCAGGGTGTATTCAACCCCGAGCGCCTTAGCGACCTCGTCGAACAAGTCGACGTCCAGGCCGATGATGGTTTGGCCGTCCTCCGCCAGGTAGTCGTACGGCGGGTAAAACGCCTCCGTGCCAACCTTGATCGGCTCGCCGTTCAAGAACTCCTCCGGCAACAGCGCGCGCGCCTCCTGGTTCACACCGGTCGACGCGGGCGAACCGCCGGCGGCGCTGGAGGCGGGAGCGCTGGCGGGCCCGCTCGGCGATTCGCTGACCGGATCCGCACAGGCGGTCATGGTCGCGGCGGCGGCGACCCCGGCGAGGAGCGCGACCGCGCGGAGAGCTCTAGTTCCCAATGGCATGTCTGGTCCTTTCGGTTAGGGCCGTGGCCCTGTGGCCAATTAGATAACATTCATAACCTATTAGGAAACAAGCGGTCAGCTTGCGTCGGTCATCTGGCTTTTACCGGGGGACCCAAGGAATTAGCGGCCCGGTAACGGCCCGTACACATGACGGCCCGCCCGTCGCCCCCGACTGGCGCGACAAGTCACAGCC
The DNA here is from genome assembly GCA_031281585.1 of Bifidobacteriaceae bacterium. Taxonomy (NCBI): domain Bacteria; kingdom Bacillati; phylum Actinomycetota; class Actinomycetes; order Bifidobacteriales; family Bifidobacteriaceae; species Bifidobacteriaceae bacterium. Next base: position 22,026 of record JAITFE010000107.1, read on the forward strand.
CGGCCCCCGCCGTCCCGGTCCAGGCCGCGGGCACCAGCACCCAGATCAAATCCACGCCTTGACTTGGGTCGAGAACCTTCCAACTGTGCGGCTCGCGCCCCTCCAGCGTGAGCGAGTCGCCGGCCGCCAGGTCCCAGTGCTCCAAAGTCGCCATCAGGCGGATCGACCCAGCCACCACATGCACAAACTCCACGTCCGCGTTGACCGTGTAGAGGTCCTCGCCGGCCGTGGCCTGGTCGCCGGGGTTCGACTGGGAGCGCAAGACCTGGAACCGGGCCTCGCGCCGGGGCGAGAGCAGCCGCTCGGAAATCAGGTGGCCCCCCAGATGGATCGGCGGCGCCTGGTCCCAGGGCACATGCACCACGTCCGGCTGGATGAACAGGTCCCCCAACGGAATGTTGAGCACGTCGCAGAGCATCACCAGGGTGGAGACCGACGGTGAGACCAGGTCGCGTTCCACCCGGCTGAGGAACCCCTTCGACAAACCAGTCGCGGCGGCCATGTTCTCGATTGTCAACTGCCGCTCTTGGCGCCTGGCCCGCAGTTTGCGGCCGACAGCCGCGCGCACGTCCCTGGGAGCGATCTGGACCGGGCGGTTCATGGCCCCCAACACTATCCCTGTCCGGCCCGCGCCGTGACTCCGGCCGGGTTCGTCAACCGGCGAGCAGCGGCCGGTGGGCGCCCGCCCGCCCCAGGTGGGTCGGCGCGAACAGCCCCACACACTGGCGCAGCCGCACCGCCAACGGCCGGCCCGAATCGAAAGTCAGCGCCTCGGCCAGGTTTGCGGCCGTCGCCTCCCGCGTCTCAATCCCCATGCGGGCGGCGGCCGCCAGGTAGTCGAAAGGCTCGAAGTCGGTTCCGAACGCCCCGCCGTACGCGTCCTCCATGTAGCCGCGCAACACGCCATACCCCGAGTCGTCAATGATCAGCCAGGTCACCGGCGCGCCGCTGGCCGCCAGGGTGGTCAGTTCGGCCACGGAGTAGAGCCCGCCGCCGTCGCCGCTGACCGCCAACGTGGGCCGCCCCGTCGCCAAAGCCGCCCCGATCGCCGCCGGCAAGGCGAACCCCAGGCCCCCGCACTGCGCGTTCTCGAACCCGCCGCCTCGCGCGTCCCAAGCGTTCCAGGCCCAGTAGGCCAGGGTCGTCATGTCCCAAAACGTCGAGGCCGCCTCCGGCGTGGCGGCCCGCACCGCCGCCAGCAGCCCCCGTTCCAGTTCCAGGTCTTGGCCGTCCAGCCGTTGCCCGATGCCGTCCGCCAGCCCCGCCACCAGCGCACGGGCCCCAGCCGGGTCGCGCTTGGCCACGCCCGCCTCGCTCAGCGCCGCCGTCAGCCCCTCCAGCCCCGCGCGCGCGTCCGCCACCAGGCTGATCGCCGGATAGTTCGCGCCGACCACCGCCGGGTCGGCGTCCAAATGGATCAGCGTCCCCCGTGGCCGCAGCCGGAAATAGTTGGTGGACAACTCCCCCAGGCCCGTCCCGACGGCCAGCAGCACGTCCGCCTGCTCTAGAAACTCCGTGGTGGCCAGGTCCTCGATCCAGCCGCCCGCGCTCAGCGGATGGTCCCCGGCGAACGCCGCCCGCCCGCCAAAGGTGGTCACCACCGGCGCGGCCAACAACTCGGCCAAGTCCCGCAGGGCCGGCCCGGCCCCGGCCCTGACCACGCCCCCGCCAGCCAGAATCCGCGGCGTCGCCGCACCGGCCAACGCCTGCGCGGCCGCCGCGAAGGCGGCGGCGCCAGCGCCGCCGCTCGGTTCATGCTGCTCGGGACCGGATTCGGCGACCCCGGCCGCATGGGAGGCCGCAGTTCCGTGTCCGCCGCCGTGCTGTTCGCCTGCCCGCAGTCCACCCGCAGCGTTTCCATGCGAATTCGCGGCGGCGCCAAACCCCGCCCCTGAGGCCGCACCGCAGGCCGGCGCGGAGCCAGCCCCAAACCCGGCGGAACCGGGGGCGGCGGCGCGCTGCACGTCATCGGGCAATTCGACGTAAACCGGACCCCACGGCGGCGTGGCGGCCAACCGCCAGGCCTCCCGCAATAGCGTCTCGACCTGTTCGGGCGCCCGGATCTGGAAGACGCCTTTAACCACCGGCGCGAAGCTCGCCGCCTGGTCGGACAGCTGGTGCAGGTAGCCGTGGCGCCCGCCCAGCGCGGTGGTGGGAACCTGGGCGGCCATGAGCAGCACCGGCGAACAGGCGGCCGCCGCCTCTTGCAGGCCGGGCAGGGTCATCAAGGCGCCCGGCCCCGCCGACACGATCGCCGGGGTCACCCGCCCGGTTTCGCGGGCGAAGCCGTCGGCGGCGAAGACCGCGTTGTTCTCCAGTTTGAAGCCCGTGTAAGGGAGATCCGAGCGGCGCAGGGCGTCGAAAAGCCCGAGCGCGTGCTGGCCCGGCAGCCCAAAGACCCTCCGCGCCCCCAAGCACCTCAGCGTGGCGATCGCCACCTCCCCGCCGGTCGGGCCGGCGGCGGACGTCGCGCTCACCAGTCGCGGACCAGTTCGTGGGTGGAGCAGTGGATGCCGCCGCCGTTCTTGTTGATCTCCCGGAACTTGACCGGTATGACCTCCACGCCGTGCTTCGAATTGAGCTTTTCCGCCGTCCGCACCAGGTGGGAGGGGAAGAAAACCCGGCGGCGGTCCAGCGTCAGCATGTTGCAGGCCCAGTCTTCGCCCACTTCGGTGTCCACCGTCTCGATCCCCATCTCCCACAAGGTGGTCTGGAAGTCGTAGGGGGCCAGGCGGGGGTTGATCAACGCCAAATCGTCGTCAATCATGGCGAAGAAGATGTCGATGTGGATCTGGTAGCCGGGCATGTTGAGCCGGACCAGTTCAATGCCGTGCTCCGCCAGGAACGCCGCGAGCTGCCGGTAGCCCTCGTAGTTGCAGCGCACCGACGTGCCGAAGAAGGCCTTGTCCGGGCGCACCTTGGCGAACGAGCCGCCCTCCGCCACGCCGGTGCCGGTGATGGTGCCCAGGATGGGGGCCCCGGCCGCGGCCAGCACCCGTGTGATGTCCTGCTCTTCGCCGCGCCGCATGCGGGGCGCCATCCGGGCGACTATAGAACCGCCGGGGATGGTGAAAAGCGGATCCCTCGTGAAGACGGCCTTGGTGAACTGCGGGGCCATTTGCGGAGCGATGATCACCTCCACGTCATGCGCTTTCAGCTGGGCGATGAAGTCTTGGAACTCTTGGTGCAGCCCCTCAAGGTCGGGAAGGTCCCGGCCCATCCAATACCAGCGCTTGTTCGGGTCCACGTAGGCCTGGAGATCCTCGTTCCAGGCCGCGTCGCCCAGCCTGGCCACCTCCTCCAGTCCGGCGGATGGGAGCCGCATGACCACGGTGCGCAGGCGGGAGACCTCGTCCACCGCGCCCCAGGGGCGTCCCCAGGTGGCGGCCAACTCGTCTCTGTCGGCGAAGGCGGGCGTCGGCTCGGGGCCCAGGATGTGGTGCACCAGGCCATCGGACATGCTGAGGGTTGGATCGGTTCCGGTCACGGTGGACTCCTGCGGTTTTCTCTAAGTTACTTCGATTTGCTTGCTTAGCAACTTAGCAGCGCGGGGGCCATGCCCAAACGCTTCTACGTGAACTCTGCGTAAACTCTCATCCGCCCGCCGGGCCGGCCCAAGGGTCAACCAGGGACACGCCCAGGTCGCGGAAATGTTTCACGTTGCGCAGACAGATGGCGGTCAGTCCCCGGCCGGAACGTGCCCCCGCCAATTCATTCCAACTGTGGAAGGCAACTCCATGTCGAACCGATCCTCATCCGACAAGAGAAGCTCTTTCAAGGTGGGCGGACGCAGGGACTCGATGCGACGCCATTCTTCGATTGGCACCAGGACAATGGCGTCCACTCCCCGACGCCCGACAGCCTGGCTGGTCATCTGTCTAGTTTAGACGCCAGCCACGGCGGGGAGCGGGCCGGTGGCCAGCCCGGTCATCGGTCTCGGCCGTCCGGGCCGTCACGGACCCGACAGGTTGTATGTCGCCTTGGCGCGGTTGGCGGCGCGCACCATCAGGCCAATCCCGACTGGCGGCAGCACAATTCCCGCCGTCAGCCCGGCGGACACAGCCACCCCTGTGCCCACGTTGGCCAAGTCGAAGTACGTCATGGCGACTCCGGCCAGGACGGCCAGCAGCGCCAGGTTCAGCCACACCATCATCCGTTCGCCCGCGCGGTACACGGCCTGCGCATTGACGGGGGTGATCTCAAACGGGTAGTTGAACCACTGCGGACGGCGGGCGAGCCAGCCGAGCCCCTCGACCAGCACCACAAGCACCGCCAGAATTATTACGAGCACCCACTTGGGGCCCCAGCCGTCCGCCTCGCCGGCAAGGTTGTAGTGGGTCGGCATCTCCGCCGGCGCGGACGGGTACCGCGCCAGGACCAGGCCCAGAATCAACGGCGCCCCGACCAGCCCGACCACCCACAAAATCCGCGTCACGGGACCAGTCTCAAAGTTCCGCGCGGGCCTGTTCTTCGGCAACTTCGGCATGCCCTCCCCCTTTTCGCAGCCGCGTTCGCGTCGATGCCAACAATTCTACTCAACCACGAAATGGGGCCAGTCGGAGGAAACGGGGACGGTACCTATTTCGCTGGCGAAATAGGTACCGTCCCCGTTTCCGGCAGGTGGCGGCGGAAGAACTCCGCCGCTTGGAGCAGGTCTTCGCTCGCGCCGCCCTCGTGGCCCGCGAAAGGCCAGACCTGGATGTCTTTGGGGCCCGCGTAGGCGTTGTAGGCGCCGAACACCGTCGAGGCGGGCGTGAGATCATCCGCCAAGCCCGTGGCGAAGTGGGCCGGGGCCCGGCACCGGCGGGCGAAGTTGACCCCGTCCACATAAGACAAGGTGCGCCGGACCGAGGCCTCGTCGGCCGGACGCACAGCCAGGTAGGTGGCGATTTCCTGGTACGCCCCCTGGTCGGTGACGTCCACGCCGCGCATCACGTCCACCATGAACGGACTCAGCACCACCGCCGCGCGGACCAGGCCGGGCACCAGGGCCGCCGCGGCGAGGGCCGCGCCGCCGCCCTGCGAACGCCCGAACACGCCGATGCGGGACGGGTCGACCAGTTCCAACTCGGCGGCGGCGTCCACCGCCCGCGCCGCGTCGGTGAACAGACGCGCGTAATAGTAGGTCTCGGGCGCCATCACGCCTTTGGTCACAAACCCCGGCGTCATGGGGCCGGAGCCGTGCGGGTCCGGGGTGTCGCCCGGCGCCCACGTGGCGCCCTGGCCCCGCGTGTCCATCCGGAACTGGGCAAACCCGAGCGCGGGCCACACCAGGTCGTCAAGCGGCCAGCTTCGCCCGCCGCCGTAACCCCCGAACTGGACAACGCAGGCGGGCGGGCGGACGGCATCGGGCACCCCCGAACCCGAAACCAGACCCGAACCCGAACCCGAAACAGGCAACCGCAGCCAGGCCTTCACCGGCTCGCCGCTGAAACCTGAAAACGTGACGTCAAAAACCTCCACGCCGTGCAAGTCCAACTCGACCCGTTCCGGGACGGGCCTGCCCCCGTCCGCCCGCGACTCGTGCAGGGCGACCTCCCAAAACACGTCGAAATCGTCCGGCTCGCGCGTTTGGGACTGGTAGGACCGCAACTCCTCCAAGGGCAGATCACGCAGCATCAGGCCAGGTTAGCCGCCTAAGGACAACTCCCACCGGGGGCCCGCCGGGGAGTCCTCCACTTGGATGCCTGCGGCCGCCAGGCGGTCCCGGATGGCGTCCGCGACCGCGAAATCGCGGGCGGCGCGGGCGGCGGCGCGGGCCTCCAACTGCCCCTCGACCAAGGCGGCCAGGGCCGATTCGGCCTTCGCGGACGCGGCGGATTCCGTCCAAGGCGCCGCCAAAGGATCCATGCCCAGCGCCGCCAGCATGGCCCTGACCTCAAGCAACGCCGCCAACGCCTCGTCGTCCTGGTAATCCGACAAGGCGGTGTTGCCCCGCCGGACGGCATCGTGAACCTGGGCCAAGGCGACCGTGGTCCCCAAGTCGTCGTCCATCGCGGCCACAAAGGCGCCGGGCAAGGGCACGTCCACGACCGGCTGGCCGGACCCGACCCGTTCGCCGGCCCGCCGGATGAAGCCGATGATCCGCTCATAGGCGGCGGACGCCTCCGCCAAAGTCGAATCGGAAAACTCCAAAGTGGACCGGTAATGCGCCGCCGTCAAGACGTAGCGGATCACAATCGGATCAGCCTGTTTCAGCAGTTCAGAGGCCAACAGGGTGTTGCCGAGCGACTTCGACATCTTGGTCCCGGCCTGGGTGATGAAGGCGTTGTGGACCCAGTAGCGGGCAAAGCCGTAGCCGGCGGCGCGGGACTGCGCCTGCTCGTTCTCATGATGCGGGAACCGCAGATCGATCCCGCCGCCGTGGATGTCGAACGTCTCGCCCAGGTAGCGCAGCGACATGGTGGAGCACTCTAGGTGCCAACCCGGCCGGCCCCGGCCCCACGGCGTGTCCCAGGACGCGTCGAGCGGCTCGGTCGGCTTGACAGCCTTCCACAATGCGAAATCATGCGGGTCGCGTTTGTCGTCCGCCTCCGGTTCGTCCTCGGCCGAAACGAGGTCCTCCAGCCGCTGATGGGTCAGCGACCCGTAATCCGGGTAGGAGCGCACGTCGAAGTAGACGTTGCCGGGACGGCCCGTGTAGGCGTGGCCGCGCGCGATCAGCCGGTCGATGAACTCGATCATGTCCGGCACCACCCCGGTGGCCCGCGGTTCGTAGGTGGGCGGCCGCACGCCCAACGCGTCGTAGGCGGCCGTGAACGCCCGCTCCCAGTGACCGGCCCACGCCCACCATGGCTCCCCCGCCTGGGCGGCCTTGTTCAAGATCTTGTCGTCAATGTCGGTGACGTTGCGGATGAACCGCACCTTGTTGCCGGCCCGCTCCAGCCAGCGCCGCAAGATGTCGAAGACGACGGCCGGCCGCAAATGCCCAATGTGGGGGGCGTCCTGGACCGTCGCCCCGCACTGGTAGATGCCCACATAGCCGGGGGTGAGTGGTTCAAACGGCCGGACGGTGCCGGTGGCGGAATCGTGCAGCGAAAGGCTCATGGGCTTCAGATTACTGGGCCTGACCGTCCGCCGCGGCGCCGGCGGGCGCCCGCAGCAGGCAGACGGCCAACGCCGCCAGCCCCTCGCCGCGGCCGGTGAACCCCATCGTGTCCGTTGTGGTGGCCGTCACGCTCACGGGCGCCCCCAGAATTTGCCCGATGCCGTCTTCCGCCTCCCGGCGCCGGCCCGCGAGTCGCGGGTGGTTGCCTATCACCTGGACGCTTGCGCTCTCAATCGCAAAGCCGGCCCGCCGAACCAACCTGACGGTTTCGGTCAGGAATTCGGCCGATGCCGCGCCCGCGTATTCGGGTCGGTCGGTTCCGAAGAGGTGCCCGATGTCGCCCAGCCCGGCCGCCGCCCCCAAGGCGTCCACCAGCGCGTGGGCCGCCACGTCGCCGTCCGAATGCCCCGCGAGGGCCGGTTCGTCCGGCCATTCGAGCAGGGCCAGGCGCAACGGTCGCGGCTCCCCGACGCCTGGGTCGGCGAAACGGTGGGCGTCAAACCCCTGGCCGACCCGCAAAGCCACTGCCGGTGGTTGGTCGGCGCGTTATTCCGCGTCGACTGCGGCCTGGGGGCCGGCGCCAATGGCGGCGGCCAGGATCTCGTCAAGGCGGCCCTCGGCCACCTCCTCGTCAATGCTTTCCGCCAACGCCAGCTCAGAGACCAGGATCTGCCGGGCGCGGGCGAGCATCCGTTTCTCGCCGGCGCTCAGCCCCCGGTCCGAGTCGCGTCGCGACAAGTCCCGCACCACTTCCGACACCTTGATCACATCGCCCGAGGCGATCTTCTCAACGTTCGCCTTGTAGCGCCGCGACCAGTTGGTCGGCTCCTCCCTGACGTCGGCCCGAAGCACTTCGAAGACGCGCTCCAACCCGTCGCGTCCAACCACGTCTCGCACGCCGACCAACTCGACGTTGTCCGCCGGAACCTCGATTGTCAGGTCGCCCTGAGTGACGCGCAATTTGAGGTACAGCTTCTCCTCGCCCCGAATGGTGCGGGTGCTGATTTCCTCGATGAGCGCGGCGCCGTGGTGCGGATACACCACGGTCTCTCCAACTGCAAATGCCATAATTTCGGTCTTGTCCCCTCTCGCGGCAGTCAAGTTTAGCACGCCTGCTTCCCCAAGCGGCCGACGAGAGGGGCATAATCCCAGGCCAGACGGCCAATTCAAGTGTTCAGGCTTTGCCTTGGTTGGCTACCGCGGCAATGGCGGCCTTGGCGGCCTCCGGGTCCAGGTAAGTGCCGCCGGCCTTGACCGGCTTCAGATCGTGGTCTAGGTCGTAGACCAAGGGAATGCCTGTTGGGATATTCAAGCCGGCAATAGCCGCGTCCGAAATCCCGTCGAGGTGCTTGACCAAAGCCCGCAACGAGTTGCCGTGGGCCGCGACCAGAACCGTCTTGCCTTCCACCAGGTCCGGCACGATCGCCTCCTGCCAATATGGCAGCGCCCGGACCAGCACGTCCTTGAGGGCTTCGGTCCGCACCAGCGGCGCGCCCGCGTAGCGCGGGTCGCCGTCTTGGGAATATTGCGATCCCAGTTCGATTTCCGGGGGCGGCGTGTCATAGGAACGCCGCCAAATCATGAACTGCTCTTCGCCGTATTCGTCGCGGATTTGGGTCTTGTTCTTGCCCTGCAGCGCGCCGTAGTGACGCTCGTTCAGCCGCCATGAGCGCTTGACGGGAATCCAGAGCCGATCAGCCGCGTCAAGCGCCAACTCGGCGGTGACGATGGCTCGGCGCAACAAAGAAGTGTGCAAAACATCTGGCAACACTCCCGCGCCGGTCAACAGTTCGCCTCCGCGAATGGCTTCTGCGCGCCCTTTCTCCGACAGGGGCACGTCGACCCAGCCGGTGAATAGATTCTTGGCGTTCCATTCGCTTTCGCCGTGGCGGAGCAGGACAAGCTTGTACGTCATTGACGGTCAGCCCTCCCGGTGGGCGGCGTAATAGGCTTCCCGGATCGGCGCCGGAATGCGGCCCCGGTCGGAAACCTCGAGGCTTTGCTCGCGCGCCCAGGCGCGGATCTTGGCAATGTCGCCATTGGCGGCGGGACGGCGCGGACGAGTGGTCGCGCGGGTTGCGGCGCGGCCTGCCTTGGCGCCGCGGGCGGGGACCCGGCGCGCGGACTCAACCCACTTCGCCAGACCTTTCCGAAGCTCGCCGGCATGGTCGGCGCTCAAATCGATCTCATAGTTGACTCCGTCGAGTCCGAATGTGACTGTTTCGGTCGCGTCAGACCCGTCGAGGTCGTCGACCAAGAGAACTTGGACACGCTGTGCCATTTTTTGGATCTCCTATCCTTTGAAAACTGGGCGGACGGCTCGTGGCGCCGCATGGCGGTGATGACGAAGAAAGCATAGCTCGGATTCTTGGGAGTTTTATCCGCCTTATGGACCAGGACCACGGAGCGGGAACGGCGGCCGCGCCGGCCTGGGGCCGCCGAACGATTGGCCGGCGGCCCGAAGCCCCGCCTTAGGACTGCGGTTTGACCAATGGGAAGAGAATTGTCTCGCGAATTCCTAATCCCGTTAGGGCCATCAGCAGGCGGTCGACCCCCATGCCCATCCCGCCGGACGGGGGCATGCCGTACTCCAGGGCGGACAGGAAGTCCTCGTCCAGGGCCATGGCCTCCAAATCGCCCGCGGCCACGGCGGCGGCCTGGGCTTCGAGGCGCTGACGCTGGATCACCGGGTCCACCAGTTCGGAATAGCCGGTGGCCAGTTCGAATCCCCTGAGATACAGATCCCATTTTTCCACCACCCCCGGCTTGGAGCGGTGGTCCCGTGTTAGCGGCGAGGTCTCCACGGGGAAGTCCATGACGAATGTCGGCTCATACAGTTCGTTCCCGATCAGCTCTTCAAACAACTCTTCGATCAACTTGCCGTGCCCGGCCCTGGCCGGGTCATAGCTGATCTCCCGGGCGTCCGCGATCCGCCGAAGGTGGTCTGCCGACGTCGCCGGGGTGATTTCCTCGCCGAGGGCCTCGCTGAGCGAATCGTAAAGGCTGACGCGGCGCCACTCGCCGCCCAAATCGTAGTGCTCGCCGTTGGCCAGCGTGACTTTGGTCGACCCGGCGATCGCCTGGGCGGCATCGACAATGATCTGCTGGGTCAGGTCGGCGATCGTGTTGTAATCGCCGTAGGCCTCATAAACCTCCACCGACGTGAACTCGGGGGCGTGCGACGAATCGACGCCCTCGTTGCGGAAGATCCGCCCGATCTCGAACACTTTGTCAATTCCGCCCACCACCGCCCGCTTCAGGAACAGCTCTGGGGCGATCCGCATATACAGCTCGATCCCAAACGCGTTCATGTGCGTGGTGAAGGGACGGGCGGCGGCGCCGCCATGCAACGTTTGAAGAATCGGGGTCTCGATTTCGCTGAAACCGCGGTCTTCCAGGGTCCGCCGGATGGATCGCACCAGTGCGACCCGGTTGCGGGCGATCTCTCGCGCCGCCGGCCGCACAATCAGGTCGGCGGGACGGTCCCGCACCCGCGATTCGTCTGACAACTCGGAATGCAGCACCGGCAATGGGCGCAGCGCCTTGGCGGCGATCATCCAGCCGGCGGCCAGCACGCTCAATTCCCCGCGCTTGGACGCTATCACGCGCCCGCGGACAAACAGGTGGTCCCCCAAATCAACTTCGGCTTTGAAGCGGTCAAGCGATTCTTGGCCGACTTCGGCCAGCGAAATCATCGCCTGGAGGCGATTGCCCGGTCCGTCCTGCAAGGTCGCAAAGCACAGTTTCCCGGTGTTGCGGATGAACACGACCCGCCCGGCGACACCCACCTCGGTGGTGGTTTCCTGACCCGCCGTCAAATGCCCGAACTGCTGGCGAACCGCCGCGATTGTCGTGGTCACGGGCACCGTGGCCGGGTAGGCCGCGTCGCCGCGCGCCAGGATGGCGGCGCGCTTGTCCCGGCGCACTTGCGACTGCTCGGAGACGTTGGCCGCGCGCGGCGGAGGGGTGGGAGTGGGTGAATTCACGCCCCCAAGGCTACCTCGGCGTTGTCGATCAGCCTGGTCCGGCCGACTTTGAGCGCGCCGATCAGCAGGGCGGGCCCGCGCCAGGCGTCACGGACGGGTTGGAAGGTGGCCGGGTCCACCAAGTCCAGATAGTCGGGCAGGCTCAGCCGTTCGCCCCGTCCCAGGGCCGCCAGCGCGGCCCGCCGCACTTCGCCCGCTTGCGCGCCGTCACGGGCAGCGGCTTGCCCGGCGGCGATGCCGTGTGGCAGCGCCAACGCCTCCTCCCGTTCCGCCGCCGAGAGGTAGCGGTTGCGGCTGGACAACGCCAGCCCGTCAGCCTCCCGGCGGGTCGGGACCGCGATGACCTCCCAGCCCAGGTCCAAGTCGGCCTTCATCTGCCGGATGACGGCCAATTGTTGGGCGTCCTTTTGCCCGAACACAGCCGCCGTCGCGCCCGTGCGGGCGGCGAGTTTGTGAACCACGGTGGCGACCCCGGCGAAGTGTCCGGGCCTGATGGCGCCCTCGAACACGTTTCCCAAAGGGCCCGGATCAATGCCGACCTGAGGGCGTCCGCGCGGGTACATGTCGTTGGCCGACGGGGCGTAGACCAGGTCCACGCCCCGTCCCGCCAGCGCCTCAAGGTCCGCCTCAAGGGTCCTGGGATAGGTGTCGAAGTCCTCGGCGGGGCCGAACTGAAGCGGATTGACGAAGATTGTCACCACTACCTGGCCGCCAACGCTTTGGCGGTGCCGGTTGGCCGCTTCGACCAGGTCGAGATGCCCTTGATGCAGGGCGCCCATGGTCATGACGACGGCCCGCGGGCCGGGCTGCATGCGGGCTCGCAGCTCCGGCCAACTGCGCGCGAGGCGCCGCAGGCTCATGACGGCGCCCCGTTCAGCGCTTCCAAACTGGCCGCCGCTTGAGCCGGAGAAACCCGCCCGTCCCGCTCCGCCGCCCGGATCGTGGCGGCCGCCAATTGGCGGTAACTGGCCACCGTGTCGAGGGCGGCCGTTCCGGCCGAGTCAACCGCGACGTCCGGGTCGACGAGCGCGCCCCGCCCGGCGGCGTAAGCCCTCAGGGCTTCGATGTGCGTTTCGAGCGTGCCCGCGTCGCCTCGGCTGGCCGGGCCGGTCAGCGCGCCGACGCCCTGGCCGAGGGCTCCTTCCAGGGCGACCCGCGTCAACGGTCCAATCAAGGCGGCCGGATCGCCGATCCCGGCGTATTCCAACACGTCAAGGGCCTGCGTCAGCAGAGTTACCAGATGATTTGCGGCGTGGCTGACGGCCGCGTGATACGCGCCCCGGACGCCGGGCGGGAGTTGGAACGGCTGGCCGCC
>JAITFE010000108.1 GCA_031281585.1 Bifidobacteriaceae bacterium
GTATCTAACGGGGTGCTCGTTGGCTGAATTATAGCGCGTAATTAATCCCCCTAATATAAAAATGAGAAAGGGCCCTTAACGGGACGTTATTTGTAACGCCCCGTGCGAAGAGCCCCTTATTCTGTCTGACTCATATCCCCACGCCTACGAAATTTTTTGTTTTAGTACAGCGCTTGTTTCAGGAGCGAGCCGCCCGGGAGTGAGCCGACGAGCTCTTTCTCGGTATTGCTCCCGGTCGCCAGGTCATGCGCGTGGTCGTAGGTTGGCCCGAGGAGTTCGCCGGGGCCGTAGGTCGCCGCGTCAACGCCAAGTTGCGTCACGCCCAGGAGCCCGGCGCGCTGCACGCCGTCCCACAGGAAGTCACTCGGCCCCCATTTTTCGCGGTAGTCCGGCGTGTCGCCCATATTGCTCATGAAACTGCGCAGCATGCCCGCGCCGATCATGACCGGGACGAAGGTCAGCACCATCAGGAGACCAGGGCGGAAGTTCCCGTTCCTGGCCTCGTGGGCGATGCGCTCCAGCAGTACCTTCTGCACCGCGTAGGTGAATTGCTTGAAGTGGAAGATCAGCGCGTAGTGCGGGTCCGAGGCCCAGGAAGGCCGCATGCCCGCGTTGGGCCGCAGCACCGCGCCCTCGACCCACCGGAAGATCGCCTGCTTGATGCGCTCATCGTTGTAGTCCAGCTCTTTTTCTTCGCCGATCAGCCGGATTTCCTTGGGGTTGAGCCCCAGTTCCTCCAGCCAGCGCGCGCTGTGCTTCTCCGGGAGCTCGCGGTGGTGCTTGATGAAGTTGATCGCGGCCATTGTCGCGCCGATCCGGGTGCCTTGCGCGAAGCCCTCGACCCCGTTGAGGCGGAACAGGCGATCATTCCACCGCTTCGCCTGTTTCCCCAGTATCCCCCCCGTCCAGGCGTCGCTTTGCCCGGCGATGGCGGCGATCGGCGCGGTTGTGCCGATGCGTTGGGCCAGCAGGGCGAACGCATCCTGGCGCGGGGTCCCCTTCCAGGCGGCGAATGCGGAGTTCCACGCTTCTTGCGTGGTGTTCCACGCGTCTTTCAAGGTCCCGCCCCGGATGATCACGCCCAGGGGGTCGATGAACTGCGAGAACAGGGACGTGACCATCAAGCGCCAATTCTCATAGACCAGCAAGGTCGCCTGGGTCTTGCGCAGCCGGGGGTCGATGTTCGCGCCCAGGGAGCCGTCGATGGCGGCGATGGCACGCGTGGCGCGGTTCAGCTCCGGCTCGAAGGCCGCGAACTTCGCCCTTGCCGCGTCGTTCAAGTACCGGGAGACCATGTACGGCGTCGGTTGCCCATCCACGTAGCCCTCGGCCCGCAGCGCGTCGCGGATTTCCTGCGGCGTGCGGCCCTGGAGCTTCAAGCGGCTCTTTCGGGCCACCAGCGCGGCGACCGCGGCTTTGAGCGCGGCCTCCCATCCGGGGACTTGGCGCGCGATCCCGGCGTTGAGCAACGCCTGGAGTTTCTCGCCCTTGGGCCCCATTCTGCGGGCGTATTCCGCCGTGCGCACCGCCGCGGCGATGTTGGCGGTCATCGTCCCCTCCAGCGTCGGCTCGATGTAGGCGGCGAAGTCCGCGTCCTCCAGGAACCAGAGCGGGTTCCCGGCCTTGGCGACGCCCACGGGCAGCGCCCGTTTCAGTCCGCCCTGGTCGAATTGCTCGCTCGCGGGGTTATAGACCAGCGCTCGCGCCAGCTCCTCTGCGTCGGTGGCGGAAAGCGTCTTTTGCGTGGCCTTCTCGTAGGCGGCCTGGAGGGCCTTCGTAAACTTCGCGAAGTTGTCGCGGATCGCCTCCGGGTCCCAGACGCGGGGGAAGCGCGGATTGTTGGGGTCCAGGGACTGGCCCATTGCCTCGTTGGTGTAGCGGTAGAGCTTCGCCATCATCCGCTGCATATCCTCAACGATGGCGTTCCCCTTCCACGCGCCACCGCGCCACCGCTTGATGGCGTCGTCCGAGGCTTCGGGCGTCACCTTGTGGAAGGTGGCGTAGAAGGCGGAATAGAACTCGTTGGAGCGCCGGGCCTTGGCATCCAGGTAGCTCTCCGGGTTCGCGGCGTTGGTCGCCGTGCCCGTTGGCTTGGAGAGCAGGTGCCCGATCTGCTGGAATTCCTTGATCTTGGAATCCGTGAGCGTGTTCTGCGCGGTCGCCAGCAGCGCGTTCAGCCCGTTCCACGTGGCTTTGAGCAAGGTCTCGGCATCCAGGGTGTAGCGGCCCGCGAGCACGGGGTCACTCTTGAGGGCCGCGGCCACGGCGCTCTCGGTCGCAAGTCTCCCGCTCCCGAAGGCGTGGAAGATATGCTCGATGCGTTCGGAATCGGTCACGATTCCCAGGAGCGTCTGGATGAACGCCTTGATCCGCCGGAAGAGCGGGAGCGTGCTCGATTCAAACAAGCGCTTGCCCCCGGCCCAAAGCTGGAAGCCGTAGGCGATGCGGGTGGGGATGTCGTCCAGGCTGTCCCAGACGTCCTTGGGCAGGTGCTCGCGCAACGCCTTTTGGATGTAGGGCTTGCTGAAATTGCGCGCCAGCGTGGTAGCGAGCGGGCTGTTGGCCTTGGTCAGGCGGGCGAAAAGCTCCCGCATGGCCTCGAAGTGCGCCACCGAAAGCGGACTCAGGGCCGAGGTGGCGATCTTCATCACCGCCTCGGTGTCCTTGCGCGACCACTCGGCATTCTTCCCGCCCGCGAGGTCCTCGAAGGCCACCTTGACCTTGGGCCCGAGGGCCTTGGCGACCCACTGACGGATTTCTTCTTCCTCGGCGCCCGGGGTGTAGGTCGGCTCCGCGGCGGCTTCGTCTGCGCGCTCGGAGTAGAAGATGTGGTCGAGCTCGGGGTCTAGGCTTCCCCTTGATAGCTGGCGGCCAGGTCCAGCCAGAGCCGAGGGCCCATCCGACGTTCCTTTTCCGCGTAGAATGGTACCGTACAGCACTGCTCGCGCCGTCGTCGCGCTTCCGCCAGTATAGCTCTGCGACGCTCCGGGGGATACATTTCGAATCGCTTTTCGCATTCCGTCGCGAGTGACGCTAGCGTCTGTTCGGAGGTCCACGAACGATTGTCTGTCGAAGTCATAGGTGAAGTCCTTAATCCCGGGGAGTTGGCGCAAGGCTGCATTGTACGATGCGCGCATCATCTCCGTCAAGTTATGCACGGTGTCGCCCGGCTTCCACTTGATGCCCAGGCCGCTGTACTCTGCTCCCGGGTGGAAGCGTTCCGGCTGGCGCTGCGACTCATGCGGCGCAAGGTGGTCCGTGGTGCCGTAGCGCAGCGCGGAGGAGATCATGTTCTCCAGCCGACGGTAGAAGCCCGTCGGGGACAACCCCTCGGGGTCGCCCATGAAGACTTTCTTCGTGTTGTGCGCGTAGCCCGCGGCGATGGCGTAAATCTGGTTGCCGGAGTGTTCCCCGGCCGTCAGCCCGGCAACGTTGATCCAGACCCGGCCGTCGCGCTCATACAACAGCCCGCGCGCGCTCCGGCTGGTGCCCACGGGCGTATCGATGGCCCAGCCCTTGCGCGCACCCGCGCTGCCGTATTCGCTCGGCGTCAGTTCGCGCACGTGGAGCTGCGGGTTGATTTCCTTGGCGATGTCTGCGACCGTCGTCTTCGTGGGCGTCGGCAGTTGGAAGGCGTCATCGAACTGCGCGAGGAGCGAGAACGCAGTCGTCATGTCGTCGCCGAGGACGACCGGGCGGTCGGAAAAGCGCAAATCCCCAGGGGCCGTGTCTTCATCGGCGACGTCCTGGGTCGCGGCGGGCGGGGTTTCACGGCGTTGTTTCTCGGTCATATCCTTCCTTGCCTGCGTGTTTCGTGCTTCGACCTCTCCCGCGGTCCGATGGTATTGGTTATACACGCGGTCCTTAAGCGCGCGGTATTCGTTGGATGCGTGCATGAGGTCAACGCCGCGCGTGGGGTCGGACTGATCTTTTTGCCGCAGAGCCTCCACGCGCTCCCGCGCCTGGCGAAGCGCGGTCGCAACCCCAAGCCGACGGGCCTCGGCCTCCGTGCTGGTGCCGTGCGCATGCCCTTCCAGCGACTGGATCGCGTGCTGGAGCTCGTGCAGCAGGGTCGAGTGGAGCCTGCCGATGGGGTTCTCGGTCCCGATCTCGATGAAGTCGATCTTGCGGCGGGCGGTCACAAGCGCCGCGCCGATCCCGTCGTAGACTTGCACGGGAATATCCTTGAGCTCTGGGTACACCGCGAAGAGCGTAGGATGACGCAGCAAGTCCTTCACCGTCAAGTGCGTTAGCATTCTTGTGCCGTATTTTTCGCGCAACACCTGGCCGAACGACTCGGACGGGTCCGCCCGCGCAATCGCCGGGCCGGACACGAAGTCGTTAATCTCGTAGCGCCACTGCCCATCCACCCACTTGAACCACCCGGTCTCCGCCCGAATGTCTTCGGCCTCGGTCACGGCGTCGGCCACTTCCAGCGAGTCCTCGGAACCCTTCCGGGCGTCGATGTCCTGGGCCTCGTACGCGGCCTTGGCCTTCTCCAGCGCGGCCTGCGCTTCTGCCGGCAGGTTCGCGACGCGCGCGCCTGCAAACGAGAAGTACGGCGTGTCGTCCAAAGACTGGGCCTCGTCCTGCGCCGCCGGTTGCGTGAGGCTGCGCCGCACCATGACGGCGATCTCGGCAGGGCCGATCTTCCCGGTCTCGATCCCAAACTTCTCGGCGAGCAAGGTCCGCGCCCAGGCGATCGCGTGCCGCACCCAGGCCAGCATGCGCACGGAAAGTTTGCCCGGGCGCACCAGCCACGTCTCCAGGGCCAGCGCGCCCAGGGCTTCGAGCCGGGCTTCCCCGGTCACGCCCTCGGGGATGCGCGCAGCGGCCTCCGTGAACCACTTCGATTTGTTCTGCTCCGTGTCGATGCTCGCCAACAGGGCCATGAGCCGCTTGTACGCCGGGGCTGCTTTATCGCGCCCCGTCTGCACCAGCCGGCTGTACCCTTCGCGCAACAACGCCGCGGCCGCGCCGCCCGGGGGAATGTTCCGGGCAGCAAGGTAGATTGCGCCGTCATAGACGAAGCC
>JAITFE010000109.1 GCA_031281585.1 Bifidobacteriaceae bacterium
ACGAACCCGTCCGGCCAGCGCAGCCAGTCCAAGTAGTCCAGGCAGTCCGCGTCAGTGGCGAACCACGCGCGCAGATGCTCCAAACGCTCCGGGTAATCGACGCCAGCGACCGGGTTGTCAAGCATGAGCCCAACATAGGCCTGACCTCCGACATCGCTGGGCAGTCATCTGGATACCCCTTGCATTTGACCGCTCAATACTTGTTGGTGTAGCGTCGGTGGCGGCGGGCTTGGGCATGGGGGTACGCGACCATTTGAGCGCTCAAATGGCGTTGAGTGTCGCCTCCGAGCGAAGCCACGGCGGCATGGGTGCCGTCCGGTGTTGTTAGCGGATCATACGAACGACGGTCGTTCGCGCAGGTCTAAGACAAAGGAGTTAAGAAATGAGAAAGACAACAATCGCAGCCGGCCTGGCAGCGTTGCTGGCCGTGGCTCTGACAGCTTGCTCGTCGGGCGGTTCACCGGCCTCGACGAGTGGCGAGCCGAGTGGCGGATCAAGCAATCAGGCGTCCGCTCTGGGGCGGGGGCCGATCACGTATGCTCAGGGCAAGGATGTGACCGGCAAGCTTCAGGCGATCATTGATGAGTTCAACGCGGCGCATCCCGACGAAAAGGTCACGTTCGTGGAATTGCCCGAAAAGGCTGATGACCAGCGCTCGGCATTGGTGCAGGACTTCCAAGCTGGCGCAGGTACCTACGACGTCGCCGGGTTGGACGTCACTTGGACGGCGGAGTTCGCTGCTCGTGACTGGCTGCTGCCTTTGGACGATGTTGACACGACGGGCTTGTTCGCGTCGACGGTGGCTTCCGGCACCTACAACGACACGCTGTATGCGGCACCGTACAAGACCAACATTGCGTTCTTGTTCTACCGTTCGGACTTGGTCGAGAAAGCACCGATCACTTGGGATGAGCTGATCAAGGATTGCGAAATAGCCAGGACGAACAATATGGGCTGCTACGCCGGTCAGTACGCCCAGTACGAGGGGCTGACGGTCAACTTCTCCGAAGCCGTAAACTCGGCGGGTGGCGCGCTTCTAGACGCACAAGGCAACGCCTCGGTCAACACCTCGGAGGCACAGGCCGGCCTAGCCTTCCTCATCAACGGGTTCAAGGACGGTTACATTCCCGAAGAGGCCATTACCTACCAGGAGGAGGAATCGCGGCGGGCATTCCAGGCTGGCGAGTTGCTCTTCCTGCGGAACTGGCCGTACGTGTACAACTTGGCCGAGGCCGAAGGCGAGGACTCGGTAATCCAGGGCAAGTTCAGCATCGCCACTATTCCGGGCGGCTCTGGCCTGGGTGCCTCGACTCTGGGAGGTTACAACCTCGCGATCTCCAAGGCCACCAAGAATCCGGCGACTGCGCAGGACTTCATCAACTACATGCTTACCGAGAGTGTCCAGAAGCGGGTCATCACAGAGATGGGCGAGCCGCCGGTTCGCGAGTCGTTGTACGACGACGCCGAACTCCGGGGCCAGATTCCGTACTTTGCTGCCATGAAGGAGGCTCTTGCTAACGCGGTCTCGCGTCCTTTGGCGGTTTCGTACACGGAGTTTAGTGAGGTGATTAGCACCAGCATCTACAAGGCGCTGCAGGATAAGGCGGACCCGAAGACAGTGCTGGACGATCTGCAGACCAAGCTGCAGAAGGTCATCGACGCCAGCAAGTGATTGTCCGATTGTCCGGGGATCCGACCGCAAAGAAGAGAGATGAGTGCCCGATGACATTACGGATGCCCGCCGCAGAATCTTGTGCTCGTGACGGGGCGGACGGGTCGTTGTCGGGTGCCGCTCATCGGTTGGATCCCTGGACTGTGACTCAGATGGAGTGGGGGTCCGCCACGAACAAGGCATGGGAGGGCCTTTTGGCACAGGGGAATGGCTATCTTCACGTGCGCGGCAGTTTCGAAGAAGGGCTTGCCTCTGACCTGCAGAATGTCCGGTACGAGCGGCGGCAGGAGTCGGTCACGGTAGAGACCCAAGCGCACCCGGTTTCCCGGCAGGGAGTGTACGTTCCCATCATTTTGGGTTATCACCCCGTGCTGAGGCAGGTCGTTCTCAACCTGCCTTGGTTCCTTGGGGTCCGTGTCGCTGCTGACGGTGAGGTCTTCGACATGGGCACCTCCAGTGTGTCGAAATTCGAGCGACAACTCGATTGGCGAGTTGGGCTGCTGAGTCGGAAAGTGACCTGGGAGACAATGTCGGGATGCGTGATTGACCTTGTCTGGGAACGGTTCGCCAGCAAGGCGAACCGGCATCTGTTCGTGCAGCGCGTTCGGGCCGAGATTCGTTCCGGTTCGCCCGTTCTGGCTTGGGAGACCGGCATCGATGCTGATGTGGTCACCAACGGGCACTACCATTTCACAGCCGAAGAATTGGACGCGGACGGGACGCTGTTGTCGTGCAACGTGGCCACCGATCTGGGCGATCGGGTCGCTCTAGTGTCGCGTGTCGTCTTCGATACCCCGACCACCGCCTGCCCAAGCGCTGGCGTGACGGGAAAGTCAGCTACGCTGACATGGTCTGATGAGGCAGGGCCGGGGCAGGTCTTCGGATTCACGAAGGTGACCGCCGTCGCAACCAGTAGGGATGCGCAATTCGACCTGGGCGCAGGTGGCTCGTGTGTGGATAGAGCGGTGCGCGAGCTGGGACGGGCCTGCGAAGCGGGGTGGAGCCGTCTGTTGGCCAAGTCGGGCGAGCGATGGATGGAGGCATGGGCCGCCGACAGGGCGGACGGGGCGGTGGCGGTGGACGTGCCGCACCTTAGGTGGGCGACCTATCACATGCTGCGCTGCACGCCGGCTTTCCCGGGAGCTACGCAGATCTGTCCCAAAGGTTTCGCCGGCGAGGCGTACTACGGCCGCTATTTCTGGGACACGGAGATTTACCTATTGCCGTTTTATATTGCCACCGATCCTGCCGCGGCCCGTGGGCTGTTGGAATACCGCTACCGCACACTGGACGGTGCCAGGGCGAACGCAGCCGTGTACCACTGTGGTGGCGCCAAGTACGCGTGGCAATCTGGCTTGGATGGCACCGAGCAATGCGCGCTTTGGGAATATGCCGACCTGGAACTTCACATTACTGCAGACATTGCTTATGCGATCGTACGTTACGTTGAATCGACCGCCGACTTGGACTTCATGTGGACCTGCGGGCTGGAGATCCTGATCGAGACAGCGCGCTACTGGGTCGACCGGGCTGACTGGGACAACCTGGGCGCGGCGCATTTGATCAACATCATGGGACCTGACGAGTACTCGCCCATGACCCGTGACAACGCCTTCACCAACCGGATGGTGAGGTTCAATCTGGAGCAGGCCGTCGCGTGGGCGTACAGGCTGATGGCTGCTGACGAAACGGCGTGGGCGATGCTCGAAGCGAAACTCGAGGTTGGCCTGGACGAACTCGGCGAGTTCGAACGGTTGGCCGGGGCGTTGCCGATCCCATACGACGAGAGGCTTGAGCTAACACTGCAAGCGGCCGACTTCGAGGAGTACGCGGAGATCGACATTGACGGATTGTGGCGGGACCGCACCAGGGCGTTTGGGTGGCACGTGACTCAGGAGAAACTGTATCGGTCCCGCTGCCTGAAGCAGGCCGATGTCATCTTGCTCATGTCGCTCTTTCCGGATGAGTTCACTGATCGCCAGGTGCGTGCAGCATACACGTACTACAAGCCGTACTGTGTTCACGACTCGTCGTTGTCTCCGGCAGCTCATGTGATGGTGGCGCGCAGGCTGGGCTTGGACGAAGATGTGCGCAGCCTCGTTGCCGATATGCTCGCGGTCGACTTCGACCCCGATAGGGGCGGTGCGGCGGAGGGCATGCACATCGCCAACTGCGCCTGCATCTGGCAGTTGGCGGACAGCGAGGTGAGGCCATGACTGGCGCGACCAAGTCAAAGACAGCGAAGGGCCTCCGACAGCGCGCTCGTCTTCTCGGAAAGAGCGGAGCGCCTGGCGAAGGCCGGACGGCCGCCTGGCTCGTCGCGCCGACCCTTGTGGTGCTCGCGGCTGTAATCGGGTACCCGGTGGTGCAAGCCGTCTGGCGGTCATTCTTCTCCGACCCGGTGGCCAAAACCCCCGAGTTTGTTGGCCTGGACAACTACGTGAAGGTCTTGGCCGGGGACCTCTCGGAGCAATTCTGGGCCTCGATCCACACGACACTCTTCTTTTCCATAGCCTCAGTGACGCTTGAGGTGCTAATCGGCCTGGCGATGGCGCTGGTCATGAACCGCGCGTTCCGAGGACGCGCGATCGTGCGTGCCTCGATTCTGGTGCCGTGGGCCATACCGACCGCTGTGGCGGCCGTCATGTGGAAGTGGGTTTTCAACGTGGGGGGAGTGGCCAATAGCTTATTGGGGGCGTCGATTTTGTGGACCGGTGCCGAATGGCCGGCCAAGACGGCCATCATAATCGCGGACGTTTGGAAAACGGCGCCCTTCATCGGCCTTCTCACCTTGGCCGGACTACAGGCTATCCCGGCCGACCTGTACGAAGCGGCGAGAGTGGACGGGGCGGGACCGGTTCGGAGTTTCTTCTCCATCACTCTGCCGCTCGTCCGGCCTGCTTTGGTCGTCGCTGTGTTGTTCCGACTGCTCGACGTCCTGCGGATCTACGACCTTCCGCAGATCTTCACGAACGGGTCCAACAACACCATGACTCTTTCGATACTGGTGGTGCGCCAGTCCATCGGAGCGCTCAAGGCTGGAGTGGGGTCGGCCCTTTCGACCCTCACCTTTCTCATCATCTTCGCGATAGCCATCGCCTACATACGCATGCTAGGCGCCAATGTGATGGCTGGTCGCGACGGGAGCGAGTCATGAGGCGGCCCCGTGCCGCTCGTCGGTGGCTGCCTGCGATTTGGTTCGCCGCGGGCATTGTGATGCTGGTCGCTTTTTGTCTGGCACCGTTCTACTGGATGGTCGTATCGGCGCTCAAGCCACCGACGGCGCTGTTCAACAACGACTTGTGGCCCAGCACCATGTCGCTCGAATCACTGCGCGCAGTCTTCAGCGAGAAAAACAGCTTTGGGCGCGCTCTTGGCAACTCGACCATTGTGGCGGGCATCACGACCGCATTTTCCATGCTGGTCGGTGTGTTTGCCGCTTACGCAGTCACACGGTTGCGGTTCCGGGGCCGCACCGCCGTGCTCGGCGTCATTTTGGCCGCGTCGATGTTCCCCGGCGTGGCGATTCTCACGCCTGTGTACCAACTCTTCGCTGGCTGGGGATGGATCAACACGTACCAGGCCATGATCATCCCCGACGTTTCGTTCGCCCTGCCCCTGGGAATCTGGACGTTAACGACCTTCTTCCGCCAGATGCCTTGGGAACTCGAGCAGGCTGCGCTGATCGACGGCTGTACCCGTGGGGAGGCTTTCCGGAAGATCATCATCCCGCTCGCCGCGCCAGGAGTCTTCACCACAGCGATTCTCGTGTTCATCGCCGCCTGGAATGAGTACCTGATCGCCTCCAACGTCTCAATCAGGCCTGACGTCAATCCGGTCACAGTCGCTATCGCCAAATTCACAGGCGAGTCCACGTTCCAGCAGCCATTCGGGACTCAGATGGCGGCGGGCGTTGTAGCGACGATCCCGCTCGTTATCGTTGTCCTGATATTCCAACGCCGCATCATCGCCGGCCTAACATCGGGCGGAGTGAAGTCATGAAGCACAACCGGGCGACCATCTACTCTGTCGCTGAGGTGGCGGGTGTGTCCCGCCAGACTGTGTCCAACGTATTGAACCATCCCGAGCGAGTCAGCCCGGACCTGCAGAAATCGGTGCAGGAAGCCATCCGCGATACCGGGTACCGGCCCTCGGCGAGCGCTCGAGCCCTCGCGTTGGCTCGTGCCGGGCTTGTCGCTTTCCGCGTTGGAGACGGCAAGCACAACGAAGTGTCGATCCTCGACCCTTTCATGCGCGAGGTGGCCCGCATCGGCTCCACGTATGGCTACCGACTGGTGCTGGACTACGTGCCAGACAACGACAAGTCGCAGATCGCCAGCTATGAGGGCTTGGCCGCCGGCCACACCGTCGACGCCGTGATCATCGCAGAGACACACCCCGACGACCAGCGTCCACAATGGCTGATCGATCACGCCATCCCGTTCGTCGCCTTCGGCCGACCGTGGGGAAACATGGACGCTCGCCACTCATGGGTTGACGTCGACGTCGGTACCGGCGTTCGACTAGCGGTCAATCACCTGGCCGCAAGAGGACACCAACGCATCGCCTACGCTGGGTCGAGTCCGGACAACGGGCGGCGCCAGGAACGCTGGTCCGGATGGTACGACGCGATGGCCGGGCTCTTCGGACCCGGTGAGACGACCCGGCCATCGCAATGGGAGAGCCTGGCGCTACGTTGCGACCTAACCCGACTTGACGCCGCTCTAGGCAAGTTCCTTGCGGAACAGAAGCCAACGGCCATCGTGTGTCAAGACGACGAGTTCGGCCATGCCGTCATGCTCGAAGCCGTGCGTCAGGGGCTCATCCCAGGCCGGGATGTGGCTGTGGTCGGTTTCGACGATTCCGTGTTGGCGCGCACTGCGCGACCGACGATGTCATCCGTGGCGCAACCACTGACCAAAGTCGTGGAACTAGTGTGGCAATCTCTGATCGACCAGATCGAAAGACCTGGCACTCCGCCCATTCACGCACTCGTCTGCCCCACCCTTATAACCCGCGAGTCGTCGGACTTTCAATTGACGCATCAAATCTGGGGGCAGCCATCGAGCTCCTCCGACCGAGAGAACAAGGAGAAACAGCAATGAAGCTGACGAAGAAAAACAGGGCTCGGGCGATCGCGGCAGCGGTCACCGGACTGGCCCTGGCCGTGTCCGGAGGGTGGTTAGGGCCCAACGATTTCCTACCTGGTGCAGAAGCCGCGGTGGACGGCAGTTCGGCGTTGCGCCGGCCGATCGACAACGAGAATCCACTCTTCATGCCGGCATGCGCGATCGACTATCAGGAGGGCGATAATGTCACCGATTGCTGGCATGCAATTCCGCAAGACCTTCGGGAAAGCGGAATTGTTGGTCTGGAGTTGGTGCCGGCCGACGGCTGGGCAACGGGGAGAGCGGAAGACATCGCAGAGTTCCAAGACAAGGAGAAGAACTATCAGCGGCTGGATAGCTGGCTGGATGAATACGAGGCATTGCCGGATCACACTTACGCGATTTACCAGATTTCGTGGGGTCCAAACTACTTGATGACAGAGGCTCGGATCGAGCAGATCTACCAAGATCACCCATCGTTCATCGGAGTGGCGTTCACCGAGCCGCACTACCGGACGAGTGTCGCCGCTCGGGGTGCTGAGATGGACGCGCAACTCCAACTGGCTCATAAGTATGGTGGATATGAGTTTATCGATCCCATCCCTCTGCGCTCGTCTATGGGGGCGATGGCGTACTACAATTGGGAAAGGCTTTGGGTGACGTCGGGGCGTTATCCGGAGAACCTTGTGGTATCCCGCAAACAGACCGGCTCGGGCTCCTTCTTGGAAGGCGAGTCTGACAATCTCGGCCTGTGGCTATCCGGCCACGCAGGCAACTATGGGAGCCATCCCGACACGTACGGATGGTGCGATAGTAAGCGGGGGGTCATTTTTGGCCCGAGGACCGGGGGCTGCGGCGACTTCGCGACGGGTGCCCTTGGCAGCCCTGAGGTGCAAACCGGGTACGTGGTGTTGCAAGCGCTGATGGCGGGAGCGACTGTCTTCACCAACTTTGAGTTCCCCGTCTACAGTTTCCAGACATGGGGCGAGGCAACCCCGTTGGCGAAGAATGTGCTCTTCCCCATAATCCGCAAGCTGGCCGCCGGGGAGATCAGAATCCCATCGAGAGATGAGGTAGCCGCAGCATCCAAGGTGGGGCTGATCACCAGCTCCGCCACTTCAACATCGGTGACGGCCGACCCGCTGGGCCTGTACCGGGCGGCGGTCGATAGCTGGACCCACTCCACCGGCAGGTACCACAGTGTGCCGATCATGCCGCCGAACACCCAGTTGAATAGGGCGTCGTCGGCGATGCCGCTCACCTTGACGGGGGCCGAGTGGAATGAGGCATTCTCTACCATGGCGGAACTCAAGGCGTGGATGGACGACAACTTTCCGGCTGAGTACTCTGGCTCGCTATATGCCGAACGGATGGGCAACCAGTGGTTAGCCTACAACTCGCAGATGGACGTTGAAACGAACCAGAGCGCCCTGATTCCCTTCCAGTACAACAGCGCCGACTCGATGACGCTGACATTCCCGGCCAATACGCTTGGTGTGATCACCGAAGAGGCAGAACACTTAGACGTGTACCTGTCGAACTATGTCAGCGATCACGCCTACCTGTGGGATCACCAAGACACGATTCGCCAGGTCCCGGGAATTCAGTGGAAAGAACAATCATTCACCGACTACATGCGGGACATTGTTATTCCAAACACCGTGGACGCGGAGCTTCGCAGTGCGACTATCCGGATCGACGGTGCTGCGGAGAAACCCACCTTTGCCATCACTGATATTGGCTACAAGGACAACGAGCACGACAGGAGCCGAACCGTATACGAAGCGCCCATCGAGACCTACGTCGGCGGCATCTGGACGCTGTCGGTCAACTACAATGGCGCGCTGGACATCTCCATCGATGCAAAGGGGGGGACCGCCAAGACAGGACCGGCGGAGCCGGCACCGCCGACTGCGCTGCCCGTCAAGTCAGAAGCTCCCCCCACGCAAATCGACTTGACAAATACTTACACTCAAAACAGCAGCTTCGGCCTGGCTTCCGACGCGGAGAAGCGTTTCCAGACATTTACTGCCAACAGCTACCCCAAGCTCAAAGGCATTGACGTGAAGATGACCAAAGATCCGGGAAACAGGATCTCCATCGTGCCTGACCTAGTCGTTGGTCTGTATGCTACTGATTCGAATGTGTTGCCAACCGGAGCCGCGCTTGCCTCGTCCACTATTCCGGCAGCAGAAGTCGACAAGGGGTCTGTGTTACACATCGACTGGTCCAGTCTGGAAATCGCCCTGACGCCAGGCGCCCACTACGCGATAGTGGCTTCCACACCCACACTCGGCGGCTCCTACTACGGCTGGCATAACAATGTGACAACCGTAGCGTCGGCAACTGGCGAAAAGTCCGGAAAGTGGTACAACAACGGTTGGGTGAATGAGCGCTATCCGGCAAACGTCTCATACAAGATGGATGACAACTACTTGATGGTTTACATGGATGGTAGCCCGCGCGAGTTCTTGGAAGCGCTTTACGAAGCGAAAAAGGACATCGCACAGGGAACGGGACTGGACAGCTACCTGGACGAGTCCTGGCAAGAATTCCAGGCCGCATTGGCTCAGGCGCTTCAGACGATCAACGATTTGGAAGCGACGGACAATGAAATCGGGCAGGCAACAACGCGCCTGCAGAACGCGGTGGATGGTCTGCGGCATTACAACGCTGACCCGTTGATCGATCTGTCCTTCGGTGATTCAGGTTCGGTCCCCGTCGGATTTGGATCGGATGGTTCCAAAGACAGCGTCGAGGAACGGCGTGCGCAGACTTTCACTGCCAACTGGAACCCTTGGCTGGACTCGGTCAGCGTGAAGCTCCGAAAGCTGAGTGCTGACACGACAGGTGATGTGCTGGTGTCCCTATACGGGACAGACGGCGATGGCAAGCCGACCGGGGCGGCATTGGCAACCGCGACAGTCCCTGGGAACTTGATCACCACGACAATGGCAGAGTACATCGTCGATCTGGGTTACCGGGGCCTTCAAACCGGGGCTCGCTACGCCATCGTAGTTGCGCAAGATCCGGTGGCTCCCTACCCGAACAACTATCAATGGTGGATGTCATCAACGGCTAAGCCGAGCAACACCACCGGGGAGTGGTCCTGGGTGGACCTAATGGGGGTGGCCTGGAGGGAGGAATCGCGGTCGGCTTGGCTGAAAGTAAACACGTCTGGGTACGGCCAGACCTACAAGGCGGATCTGCAGGCCGCGGTGGATTATGCGTCGGCTTTGGCTGAGGCGGACTATTCGACCGTTTCGTGGGCCGTCTTGGAGGCGGCGCTGGAGGCCGGGCAGGTGGCGTTGGAAAACCCGGATGCGACCCAGGAGGCGGTGGACGAGGCAGAGCAGGCGCTGTTGGACGCTATCGATGGTCTGGTGGCACTGCCCAAGCCCCCGCCGGTGGTTTCGGGCGTGTTGGTGTCTGGCGACGTGAAGGTGAACGGGGTGTTGTCGGTGGAGGCGGTGGTTGAGCCGTCGGATGCGGTGTTGTCGTATCAGTGGTTCGCGGACGGGGAGCCGATCGCCGCCGCGACAGATGATGAATACCGGTTGGGTATGGCTGACATGTGCCGTTCGGTCAGCGTGGTGGTGACGGCGACGTCGGCTGGTGGTTCTGATTCGGCGTCGGGTTCGGCTTCTGGAGTGTTGCGGTTCTCCGACACGTCGGCGTCGCATGCGGGTTACGCCCCGATTTGCTGGTTGGCGCGGGAAGGCGTCTCGATTGGGACGGCGGCGGCGGATGGGACTGTGAAGTTCCAGCCGCATGGGTATGTGTACCGGTACGCGTTGGGGCAGTTCTTGTACCGGTTGGCTGGTTCCCCGGCGTATGAACCGCCGGCTGGGTCTGCGGTGGCTGATATCGCGCCGTCGAGCGAGTTTTACAAGGCGGTGACCTGGGCTGCGGAGAATGGGTTGTTCGCGAGTTCGGTGAATGGTCAGGGGAAGCTGGTGACGTCGGCTTCGGCTGTGGTGACACGGGGGGAGTTCGCGTCGGTTTTCGCTGAGTTCGGGAAGAAGTTCGGCAACGCGAAGGGGTTGACGTATTATGACGCGCCTTCGGGGGTGGTGGTTCCGGGGGTGGCGGCCGACAGCCCGTATTACGCGGGTGCGGCTTGGCTGCTTCACGCGGGGATCACCAGGCCGGACGCGTCGGGGTATAACCCGGGGGCGTATCTGCAAAGGTGGGAGTTCGCCACCTTCGCGTTGCGCCACAACCAACTGAACCCCTCCCCCGCCGGA
Source organism: Bifidobacteriaceae bacterium (assembly GCA_031281585.1). Taxonomy (NCBI): domain Bacteria; kingdom Bacillati; phylum Actinomycetota; class Actinomycetes; order Bifidobacteriales; family Bifidobacteriaceae; species Bifidobacteriaceae bacterium. The sequence continues at coordinate 11,028 of JAITFE010000109.1, forward strand.
TAACCCGGCAGGGCGGGTGAACAAAGGGGGCCGTCCACGGGCCGTTGACACAGCACGGGACGGCCCCCAAGCCGCAGTTGATGGGTGTGTGGAGCGGGCCCATGTGGGCGCGCACAGCGTAGTAATCAGTACGCAGATCGTAGTTTTGTGCATTTAGGCTCCGTGTGGCGCTGCGCGAGACTTGCGGGGAACGAGAGGTAGGCGCTGGTCGCCTGGCCCAAGGGAAAGGACTACGGAGCCCGATCTGCGGCCAACTGCCAGGCCGACCGCCCAAGCCTCGCGGTTGGACCGGCCACCACGTAGCGGAGGGATATGAGACTGGGCGGTTGGCGAGGCACCTCCAGCCCAGGGGGTGCCGGGCGCCGTGATTTAGGCGCCGGCCCTTGGCGGACCATGGGTCGGCTGCCCGCAGCGACGCGGGCGGCCGTCGGAGATTCGAGGGGAGCATGTTCGGTGTCGGCAACGCAGTGGGGTGATCTGACCGCCCAGTCCCCGCCCTTTCGGGCGGCGGGCGGGGCACGTCCCGGCAGGCGCGGCTCGTGGTGGGTGGCGAAGCGGGCCTTTGACGTGGCGTTTTCTTTGGCGGCGCTTGCCTTCTTGGCACCGCTGTGGGCCTTGATCGCGGCTGCGGTCAGGCTGGGCGATTCGGGGCCGGTGTTTTACCGACAAGAACGCGTGGGCTTGGGCGGCCGCCCGTTCACCCTGCTCAAGTTCAGGACCATGGCGGTGGGGGCGGACGCCCTGGTGGACGGGCTGATCGCGGAGCGGGCCTGCGCCGCGGTGTTTTTCAAGGTGCCGGGCGACCAGCGTGTGACACGGGTGGGCCGGGTGCTGCGCCGCTGGTCTTTGGATGAGACGCCGCAGTTCTGGAACGTCCTGCGGGGCGAGATGAGCGTGGTGGGCCCCAGGCCGCAGGTCGCACGGGAGGTGGCCGAGTACGCGCCGGAGCACTTCAAACGGCTCGACGTCAGGCCCGGGATCACCGGGCTCTGGCAGGTCAGCGGGCGGAACTCGCTCACGGTGGCGGAAAGCCTGCGTCTGGACCTGGAGTACGTGTGCGGGTTCGGGCCGCTCGCGGACCTGCGGGTGCTGGTTCGCACGGTCCCGGCGATAGCGCGCAGCGCGGCGGAGGACTGGTGACGGAGGCACACGGGCAGCCGCTGGTAAGCGTGGTCATCCCGGTTTACAACGTCCGCGACTACGTGTGGGCATGCCTTCAGTCGGTGCTGGCGCAGACGCACCGGCATCTGGATGTGGTCGTGGTGGACGACGGGTCGACGGACGGCAGCGGCGAGATCGCCAGGCGGGCGGCCGCCTCCGACCCGAGGGTCAGGCTGGTGCGGACCGAAAACCAAGGTTTGGGGCAGGCGCGCAACGAAGGTCTGGCGGTGGCACGGGGCGAATGGGTGGCGTTCGTCGACTCCGACGACTGGGTCGCGCCCCGGTTCGTTGAGACTCTGCTAGCCGTCGCGACCTCGTTCGGTACGCAGATAGCGCAGTGCGGCTTGGCGAGGGTGCCGGTCTGCGGAGGCGTCAACGCGGACGGGGAAGCCGTGGCGCTGGGGGCTCCAGTGTGCGAGGACGCCGAGGCGGCGGTCCGTCGCCTCCTGCTTGGGGCGGAGGCGGCCGTGGTGGCTTGGACAAAGCTGTACCGTCGAAGCCTGTTCGGGGGCGGCTTTCTGTTCCCCAAGGGGCGCCTGTTCGAGGATTGTTTCCTGGTCCCCCGGCTGCTCCACGCCGCGGGCCGGGTGGCGACCACGACTGAGGTGCTGTACTTCTACCGGCGGCGGACCGGCAGCATCATGGAACGGCCAATCGACCAGGCGGCGGTGCGGGACTCGTTGGCGATGGTCGCGGAAGTCGGCGCCTTCGTGAGAAGGGCGTGGCCTTGCCTCGCCGAGGAGGCGTTGGTGTTCGAGGCGGTAACCAGGGTGCGGCTGCTGGTGCGGATGTGCCGCCAACGTGAGCAGCCTGGCTGGTGGGACGCGGTGGCCCCATGGCTGGTGGAGCGGTGGCGGTTGATTTGCTGCTCGCGGCTGGCTCCCCGTGTCTTGCGTGCCAGAACTGCGCTGCTGGCCGCCAGCGAGACGGCCTTCCGGGTCGCCACACGGGGAGTGCGGAGCCGCCTCCCGGTCTGGATGGGAGGCCGCGCACTCCACCGCGCAAACCCGGCGAAGCCGCCGCCCGCGGCCGCCGCGCTGGACGCGGGGTGGCCGCTGGTGTCCGTAGTGATCCCGCTGTTCAACTGCCGGGAGCACGTGGGACGGTGCGTGCGGTCGGTGCTGGCCCAATCGCATCCCCGGCTAGATGTGGTGGTGGTGGACGACGGCTCGACGGACGGCGGCGGCCCAGCTGCGCTGGAAGCCGCCGGCGGGGACGGCCGGATCAGGCTGATCTCCAACGAGAACCGCGGTCCTGCGGCGGCCCGCAACGAGGGCCTGGCGGCCGCACGGGGTGAATGGGTGGTGTTCGTGGACGCGGACGACTGGGTCGCGCCGGATTTCGTGGAGACGCTGTTAGGGCGGGCGCTCGAGGCGGGGGCGGACATGGCGGCGTGCGGCTTGGTCAGGGTGGGCCCGGACGGCTTCGGCGAGTTGCCCGTCACCCGCCGCTCGGACGTGGCGACCACAGGGGAGGAGGCGCTGCGGAGCTTCTTGACGGGTGGCCCGGCGCAGTTGTTCGCGCATTCGAAGATCTTCCGGATGACGCTGTTCGCCGGCGGCGTCCGCTTCCCCGACGGGAGGCTGTGCGAGGACGCCGCCACGGTGTGGCGGCTGGCCTGGCGCGCGGGCGCGGTGGCGTATCTTCCGCAATGCCTGTACTTCTACCGGCAGCGGCCGGGGAGCCTGATGCGGCGGCCTGTCGATCCGGCGGCGGGGCGCGACGCGCTGGCCATGCTGCGGGAACTGTCCTCGTTCGTCCGGGTGGACTGCCCCGGATTGCGGGACGACTTGGTCGGCTTCCAAGTCGCCCAGCGTATGCACCTGTTGTACCGGTTGGCGCGGCAGGGCGGGGCGTTGGAAGCCTTTTTCCCCATCGCCGGCCCTCTGCGGCGCAACGCCAGGTTCGTCTGGGCGAGTCGGCGGGTGGCGTGGAAGGAGAAGCTGCTGGTGGCGGCGTTGGTGGCCAACCCCAAGGCGTTCCAGCTGGCCACGCGGGGGATCCGGGGGCCGCTGCGGGCCATGGCGGAGCGGGTCCGCGGGCGAGGGCGCGGCCAGGATGGCGGTACCGCGCCCAACGCCACGCCCCGCAACGCGGCAAGGCGTCGCGAACGGCACGCCGCAGCCGCAGGGCGGCCCCAAACCAGCCTCCCAGTTGGGGACCGCGTCCCGGACACGGGCGACGGCTGCGGGAATCTGGTGTCTGTGGTGGTCCCCGTCTACAACGAGGAACGCCACTTGGGCGAATGCCTCCGGTCGGTGCTGGCGCAGACCCACCAGCGGCTGGAGGTCATCGTGGTCGACGACGGGTCAAAGGACGCCAGCGCCGAAGTCGCCGCCGCGGCGGCGGCGTGCGACGACCGTGTTCGTCTTGTACGGACGCCAAACCGGGGGCCGGCGGCGGCGCTGAACGAGGGCCTGGCGGCGGCGCGTGGCGAGTGGGTGATGTTCGCGGGCGCCGACGACTGGCTGGCGCCCAACGCCGTGGAGGCGCTGGCGGCGGCAGCCCGTCGGCACGGCGCGCAGATCGCGGTCGGCGGGCGCTGGGACGTCGCGGACGGCCGGCCGCGGCCGCGTCCCATCGCCCCTGGCGATTTGGGAGTCTGCTCTTCCCAGGAGGCGGTGCGGCGCGCGTTGACGGGCGGCGGCGGCGACCTGTCGGTCTGCGCCAAGATTTACCAACTGGCCTTGTTCCGCGAGAGCGGAATCGGGTTCCCGGTCGGCAGGCTGTATGAGGACGTGGCCGTCTCCTACCGCCTGCTGGCGGCGGCCCGCGCGGTCGCGTACGTGCCTGACCTGGTGTATTACTACCGCCAGCGGCCGGGCTCCATCACCTGGCGGCCGGTGGGGCGGTTGGACGTGGACAGCTACCGGGCGCTGTTCGCCGAGTTGGACGCGTTCCGCTTCGGCTCGGAGGCGGCGTTGGGCGCGGAATTGGGCGCGGAGCGCGAGCGTTTCCAGGCGGCCGCGCGGCTGCACCTGTTGTACCGGATGGCCCGCCACGGCGGGGACCTCGCGTTCTGGGACGAGGCCGCGGACTGGCTGGTCCTGAACCGGCGCTCATTGAGCCGCAACCCGCTGATCGGCTGGCGGACCCGCGCGATGCTCGCCCTGATCGCGGCGAGCCCGCCGCTGGCCCGCGCGGCGGTGCGCGTCTCGCCCAGGATGAGGCGCCGATGAGCGCAGACGGAACAAGGGGCGCGGGCACGGCCCGGGCGCTGGTCTTGCACGCCTACAGCGCGGGCAACCAGGGCGACGGTCTGCTGCTGGCTGAGGCGGCGGCCTTGGCGCGGGAGGTCTTGGGCGGCGGCGCGGAAGTGGTGGTAGCGGCGTCGGACCCGGCATCGTTCGCGGGATTGGGCCTGCGCGTGGTGGACTCCCGGCCATCCTGGCACGGCTGGGATCCTGGATACCGGCGCGTCTTGGCGGGGATCGGGGAGTTCGACCTGGTGCTGGGCGTGGGCGGCGGGTACCTGCGGTTCGGAACCGTCCGGGAGGCGCTGGTCAGCGCGTTGGTGCAGGTCCCGCAACTGCGGGCGGCGGCGCGGCGCGGGCGGGGCGTGGTCTACCTGCCGCAGTCGGTCGGGCCGTGCCGGTTCGGCTGGCGCCGGCCGGTGGCGGGCTGGCTGGGCCGGGTGGACCGCGTGTTCGCCCGCGACGGCCGGACCCAGGCGGAACTCGCGGGGGTCGGTGCTCGGCGCTGCCCGGACATGGGGTTGCTCGCCCCGGGCTGGCGCGATTCGCGGCCGGGGCCGCTTGCGCAAGTGCCCGTCTTGTCCGTGAGGGCCCTGCGCGGCGCGGTGCCCGCGCCGGTCAGGCAACTGGCCGCCGAATTGGGGGAGTGCGACGGGTTCGTTCAGTCTGCGGTGCGGCGCAACGACGACCGAGCGGCGGCTGAATCCATGCTCCCCAGGCACCTGCTGTCACGGGACGAGCTGACAGGCGACGGCCCGGCCAGCGTGGTGGTCGCGATGCGCCTGCACGCGGCTGTCGCGGCGCTCGGCGCGGGCCACTTCGCCGTGCACCTGGCCTATGAGCGGAAGGGCTTCGGCGCGTTCGAGGACCTGGGCTTGGAGGATTGGGTTTTCCCGGCCCGTCGTTTCGACGTAGACCGGGTCGTGGAGAGGGTCCGGGGGTTGTTGGCGGACGATGCCGTCCGCGCGGCCTACACAAGTAAGGTCGCCCAGGCCCGCGCCCGGTTCGCTAAGGCGCGTGCCGAACTGGTGGAGGAGGTTCGCGAATGCGTTCGGACGGGCTGAAAGGCGCCTCGGTGCTGCACGTCAGCCAGCCTTCGGACGGCGGGGTGGCGGCCGTGGTGCGGGGTCTAGCGTCTTACCAGGCGGGCCTGGGGCTGCGGGTGGCGGTGGCCTGCGACCCGGCGGGGGACCTGGGGCTGGCTTTGGCGGGCGCCGGAGTCGAGGTTCGCCCGTGGCGGGCGGTCCGCTCGCCCGTCGCCGGAATGGGGCGCGAGGCGGTGGCGCTGGGGCACGTCGTCGCGGATTTCCGGCCCGACGTGGTGCACTTGCACGCCGCGAAGGCGGGTCTGGCCGGCCGACTGGCGGTGCGGGGCCGCGTCCGAACGGTCTTCGAGCCGCACGGCTGGTCTTGGTGGGCGGTGGAAGGACCGGCTGCCTTCGCGGCCAAGGCCTGGGAGCGGGCGGCTTTGTGCTGGACGCACCAGGTGGTGTGCCTCAGCCGGGAGGAGGCGTTGGCGCTGCCCCCCTGCTGGGACCGCCTCGCCATGGCCCGCAACGGAGTCGACTTGGACCACTGGTCGCCCCGTCCGCAGGCGGCGGCCAGGCGGCGGCTCGGTTTGCCGCCCGATGCCGTGTTGCTCGTTTGCGTCGCCCGCCTCTGTCGCCAAAAGGGCCAGGACTTGCTGGTGGAGGCGTTTTCCCGGCTTGTCGGCGACGGGTTGGCCGCGAGCCTGGCGCTGGTCGGCGATGGGCCGCTGCTCGGCCAGACCAGGCGGTTGGCGGGCCGCTTGCCGGTGGTTTTCCCCGGCGCGGTCGAAGACCCCCGCGACTGGTACGCGGCCGCAGACGTGGTCGTCTTGCCGTCCCGTTGGGAGGCGGCGGCCCTGGCAGCGTTGGAGGCGGCCGCGATGGGGCGCCCGGTGGTCGCCACCGCCGTGGGCGACGTCAAAGAGTGCCCCGCCCTGGGGGCGAGGCCCGCGCCGGGCGACCCGGCGGCCCTGGCCGAAGCGCTGGGCGCCTTGCTGGCCAACCCCGCCGCCCGCAGTCAGGCCGCCGCCGAAGGGCGCCGCTGGGCGCTCGACCGCCACGCCGACGCCTGGGCGCACGCCCGGCTCACCGAGATCGCGATCGGCCAGGCGGGCATGACGCCGGTCTTGGCGGATGGCGGGCCTGGGGCGGTGGCCTCATGGCCGTGAGCAAGGTGTGGTTGCCGGGGCGGCTGCTGAACCGGCATGTTGGCGGGAACACCACCTACGCCCGCGCGCTGGCGTCTTCGCTGGCCGAGGAGGGTGTGGCCGTGGGCCGGCTCCCGGCGGGCCGCACCCGGGCGGGGACCGCCTGGGCTGAGACGAGGGCCGGTCTGGCGCGGCGGGGCCCGGGCGAGGTGCTGCACTACACGTCCGACACGGGTCCGCTGCTCCGGCCGGCGGCGGCGGCGGTGGTGACCGTCCACGGGGTCGCCTCCCGCTGGGTCCGGGTGGCGCGGACCCCCGCGCAAGAGGCGGTGTGGCGCGGGCGCGTGCGGCGGGCGGTCGCGACTTGCGACGAATTGATCACAGACTCCCAGTCAAGCGCGGCGGACGTGGTGGCGGTGTTCGGCGCGGATCTGGCGGCGATCCACGTGATCCCGTTGGGGGTGGACCACGGCCTCTACCGGCCGGGCCCGGTTGACCAGGACGCTTTGGCGCGGCTTGGGGCGCCCAGGGGGGAATACTTGCTGTACGTGGGGAACATCGAGCCCAGAAAGAACCTTGTGGAACTGGTCGCGGCGGTCTCAGACCCGCGTCTGCCGCCGCTGGTGGTGGCCGGCCGGCCGGCCTGGAACGCGGCGCCGTCCATGGAGGCGATTCTGGGCAGCGGCAGAGTCACCTATGTCGGATTCGTCTCAGAGGCCGACAAGGTGGCGTTGACGCGCGGCGCGGCGGCGCTGGTTTTCCCAAGCTTGTACGAGGGCTTCGGGCTGCCTGTGCTGGAGGCTTTGGCCTGTGGGACGCCTGTGGTGTGCAGCGACAGGGGCTCCCTGGCGGAGGTGGCGGGGCCGGCGTGGCGCCTCGACGGCGTGGATCGCGCCGCGATCCGGGATGGGCTGGAGCGGGCGTTGGCGGATTCGGCTTGGTTGGCGCACGTCCGCTCCGATGGCCCAGCGTGGGCTGCGGGGTTCTCCTGGCGGGAGACGACGCGGGCGCATTTGCGGGTATACGAGGACGCTCTCGCCGTGCGTGAGTGGCGAACGGATTGAGAGCGAGTGATGGAGCTAGCTGATTATGTGGCTGTGGCCGCCGCGCGGTGGCGGAGCATTCTGGCGGTGCTGCTGGCCGGTTTGCTGGTGGCGGCCTGGATGGTGTGGCGCACGCCGGTCGAGTACAAAGCGACCACCAACGTGCTGCTGTCTCCGGTGAGCGGCGAGACGGCGGGCGAGTTGACCTCCGGCACGACTTTCGCCGAGAGCCAGGCCAACTCGTTCGCGGTGATAGCGGTCAGCCAACTGGTGCTGGAACCCGCAATGAAGGACTTGGGACTGGAGGGGTCGGCCGAGTCGTTCCGGGGGCGGGTCTCCGCCAGGGTGCTGTCCAAGACCACAATCATCGCTGTGACCGTGTCCGCGGGGACGCCCGAGGGGGCCGCCGAGGCGGCGGACGCGGTGGCGCGTCAACTGGTGGCGGCGGTAGGTGACATGATGCCGGGGGGCGAGCAGTTGGTGCGGGCGCGGCTCGTGGCGCCCGCTATGCTGCCCGGCGCGCCGTCGGCGCCAGCCTGGAAACGGATTCTGGCGCTCGGCGCGATCATCGGCTTGGGCTGCGGATATGTCCAGGCGCTCATCCGCGCGGCGATCGGACGCCGCGTCCGCGTGTCGAAAGACGTCGAGTTGGTGACCAGCGCCCCGGTCATCGGCATGGTCCGGTTCGACCCGGACACCGGCCCGGTGCCCGTGACCCTGGCGGACCCGGAGTCGCGGCGGTCCAGGGACTACCGGGCGGCTGCTGCGAACCTGCGTTTCTTGGATTTCGGCGGCGAGAAGCTCGCGGTCGTGTTCACCTCCGCGGTGGCCGGCGAGGGCAAGACCACCATGGTCCTGAACCTGGGGGCGCTGCTGGCCCGCGCGGGGGCCAAGACGCTGCTGGTGGACGGCGACCTGCGCAACCCGGGCCTGGCCCGCGGGTTCGGCTGGGACAACTCGGTCGGCCTGACCACGGCCGCGACCGGCGGCGCCAGCCTGGACAGCGCGATCAGGCGCACGGGGCAGCCGGGCCTGGACGTGCTTCCGGCGGGGCCCGCGCCGCCCGACCCGGCCGCGCTCCTCGCCAGCCCCGGAATGGGCAAAGTGTTCTACGAGTTGGCGGAACGCTACGACTACGTCTTAGTGGACTCGCGCAGCCTGTCCGGCCACCCGGATGCGGCGCTGCTGGTTAAGCTGGTCGGCCAGGCGATCCTGGTGGTCCGGGCCGGCCAGACCACCCTGTCGCAGGCCAGCCGGGCGGTGGCCGCGGTCGAAGCCGTGTTCGGGCAGGTCTGCGGCGTGATGCTGAACCGCGTCCGCCAGGGCAGCGGGTCCTCAGAGCTTTTCCCGCCGCCGCCCGGCCCGCTCGGCGACAACGCGGGCCGGTGACCTTGCCTCGCGGGGCGGATGCGGGAGGTCGCGGGCTTCGACTTGCCGCGCCTCCGGCGACCTCTCCATTCGGGGCGGGCGCGGGGGAGCGCATCTTGCACCTGCGCGTGCCATGGTGGGCCCACCCGGCGTGGGCGTTGCTCGTCCTGACCGGAGGGACCGGGCTGATGGCCGTCCTGCTGCCCGACTCGGTGTACCGGGAGCAATGGGGCACACCCAAGCACCTGGACGCCAACTTGTCCCAAGTGTTGGCGTTGCTATTCGCGGTGTGCCTGGTGGCCGTGATCCTGGCGGCCTTGCCGACAAGCGGGGCCCGCGCCGCGACCATCGCTTTTTCGCCACGCCAAGTGGCCTACTTGCGTCGCGCCAGCCGCCTTTTGCTGGGCCTGGCCTGGATGGGCTACGGCCTGTGGATTGGGGTCGCCGTCCTGGGCGGAGTGGGCATGGCGGATCTCGAGGCGGTGCTCGCACGGGAGGGGGGCGCGATCGGGGAGTTGAAGGCCATGGCCCGGCCCGTCGCCGGGTTGACCACGTTCACCCAACTGGGGCCCTTGGCCGTGGCCTTGGGCGCGATCCTGCGGCGGCTCGGAGCGGGTGGCCGCGCCTACTGGTCGCTGTTCGGCCTGGCGGCGTTCCGTACCCTGTTCTACGCGGAGAGGCTCGCCCTCATGGAGGTTGCGGTGCCCGCCCTCATCGTGGCGGCCGTCACCGCCGTCCCCGTCAAGCGGGCGGGGGCAAGACTGCTAGTCCAGGCCGCTCCCGCGCTGGCCGGCCCCGCAGTCTGGTTGCTGTTCGCGGCTTCCGAATACACCCGGAGCTGGGTTTTCCGGCAGGAGACCTCCTCAATGCCCTTTGCGTCATGGGTTTCGCTGCGGTTCGTGGGCTACTACACCACCGCCTTCGACAACAGCGCCATGTACGCCGCCAGTTTCCCAACCGGCGAGGCGCCGCCCGCCGCCGTCTTGTCCTTCTTATTCAACGCGCCGCTGGTCGGTTCGGCGATTGGCCCCGGCATTGTCGACGGTAGGCCGTCGTCCGAATGGTGGTGGAACACCAGACACCAATTCGGGAACCTCGAGTTCACCAACACGGGGTCTTTCCTGTGCAGCTTCGGGGAATTGGGCATGATGGGCGCGCTGGTCTACTGGGCCGTGTTCGGCCTGGTGGTCGGGAGGCTCTACAACGCCCTGCGCCGCGGCGGGCCGGTCGCCCTGCCAGCCTATGCGTGCCTGTTTGTCGCCATCCTCGAACTGCCCCGCATGATGTACGTCGCGGAGGGCCGCGCCTTCCCGCTGATAGCGGCGCTCCTGCTAATGGCGGCCACCTATCCCAGAACAGTCCCCGCCTGGGGGTTGATAGCCGCGCCCCAGGTCCCCGCCCGCCGCCGCCCAACCCCGGGTTCCCGGGCGCTCCAAGGGGCGGCCGCCGCGCGTCGCCAGCAGGCAGCCCTCTCCGCAGCGCCCGGCGATTTGGCGGGCCCGTCCGACCCGCCCCGCCAACTGGCAGACCCATCCGCCGGGCCGGGCGAGCCGCCGGGCGGGCCAAGAGTCCTGGTGGTAATCCCAACGCTGGGGACCCGCTCCGCGATCGCCGCCGTGTTCGAAGGCCTGGCCCGGCAGACTCTGCCGCCGGTCCAGGTGGTGGTCGCATTGCAAGGCGACCCGGCGTTGGTGCAGGCCGCCGCCGCCCGATTCGACGACTTGCCCGTCGGCATCGTCCGCTGTACCAGGGGGATCTCCGCGGCCCGGAACCGGGGCGTTGGGGCCGCGACCCCGGACTGGGACGCGGTGACGTTCCCGGACGACGACTCGTGGCACGCCCCCGAGGCGCTGGAGCGGGCCTGGGCCGCGCTGGAGCCCGGCGGGGTGGTGGTCGGCAGCCTCCGGTCGGCGGACGGCGGCTCCCGGTGGCGCATAGCGGAACGGCCCCGGCCGCTCGGCCGGAGAACGGTGTGGACCCACGCCTCCGAGGCGGGCATGGTGATAAGCCGCGAGGCGTGGACGCGGGTGGGCGGGTTTGACGAGACCCTCGGCGTGGGGGCCGCCACCCCCTGGCAGTCCGGTGAGGGCACCGACTGGCTCCTGCGGGCGCTCGCGGCCGGCGTCCGCCCCGAACATCGCCCCGAGGTCGTGTTGTTCGAGGGCGCGGCCGAGCCGTCCGACCTCGCCCTGGCGGTGGAGCGGGCAACCCGTTACGCCCGCGGCACCGGCCGGGTCCACCGGCTGCGGCTCGGCCCGCTGGGGTGGGCGGCCTTGATCGCCCGAAGTACCGCCAGGGCGCTGATCGCCGCCGTGGCCGGCTCGGGCCGGGACCGCAAGATGGCCTGGGGGGTGTTGCGGGGCCGCCTGCAGGGCCTGGCCGCGCCGCCGCCCCAAGCGCGCCACGGGCGGCGTGATGGGTAGGGGGGCGCGCCTGGCGCGGGCCACGGTCATGATTGGCGCTGGAAGCTTCGCCTCCCGCGCGGTCAACCTTGCCATGCTGCCGGTCTACACCCGGTTCCTGAGCCCCGGCGAATACGGTGCTGCGGACCTGGTCGCCACCATCGCGGCGCTGGCGGGGCCCTTGTTGACGGTCGACGTCGCCTCCGCTTTGTTCCGGTTCCTGGTGGACGCCCGCGAAGACCCGGCCAGGCAGCGCGCGCTGGTCTCAACCGCTCTGATCGCGGCGGCGGCGGCCACCGTGCCCGTCTGCGTCATCGGCGGGGCGGTGGGGGCGCTGCTCGGGTGGCGGGTCGCGCCGCTCTGCGCGGCCTACTTGTTGGCGGCAACCGCGTCGGGACTGGCCACGCAGGCGGCGCGTGGCCTGGGCAAGACCGCGGCGTTCGCGTTCTCGGGCCTTGCGGGCGCGGTCGCAGCAGTGGCGGTCAACCTTTGGCTTGTTGTGGGCTTTCGGCTGGGGCTGGAGGGCATGCTGGTGGGCATGACGGCCGCCGCCGTCGTGGCCGCGATCGTCACGGGGTCGCGGTTGCCGCTGCGCTCTTTGATCTCGTGGCGGGCCGGCGACCGCCGGTTGTGGCGCGCCATGGCCGCGTTCTCAGGCCCGCTGGTGGTCTCCTCCGTGGCGTGGTGGGCCATCACGCTGTCCGACAGGACCGTCGTGGCGGTCGCCCTGGGCGTGTCCGCCGCCGGGATCCTGGGAGTAGCCAACCGGTTTGCGCTGGTGCTCGACCTGCTTTGCGCGGTGTTCGCGCTGGCCTGGGCCGAATCCGCCGCCGAGCAAATCGCGGCCAAAGACCGCGACGTCTTCTTCAACCGGGTGCTGGACCATGCGATCCGCGGTTTCGGGGGCGCGCTGATGGTGGTCATGATGGGGGCCGCCGTCGTCTTCCCCCTGTTGGCCGGCCCCGAGTTCGCGGCCGCCAGGGCCTATGTGCCGCCGCTCCTGGCTGGCGCGTTCCTCCACGGCATCGCCAATATCCCCTCCGGGGTGTACACGGCCACGCGGCTGACCGGGCGCGCTATGAAAACCTCGATCATCGCCGGGGCCGTCAACCTGGCCGTCAACCTCGCGCTGGTCTGGGTGATCGGGATCTGGGCGGCCGCCGCCTCCACCATCGCGGCCTTCGCGGTCATGATCGCGATCCGATTCAAAGACCTCCGGCCGATCGTCGCGCTGCGCGTCCGCCCCGCCACGGCCTGGCCGCTGGCGGCCGCTTGCGCGGCTGTGGGTTGTTGCTACTACCTGCCGGGCGTCGGTTGGACTGCGGCCGGCTGCGCCGTCGCGGCCGCGGTCGCCGCCTGGCTGAACCGCAACCTGGCCGCCCGTGCCCGCGCCGCCCTCGGGCGGCACGCCCCCGCCTGGTCGCGCCGCGCCAAGCGCCGCGCCGAACGCGGAGCCTTCCGGGCCTCGTTGACGGTCCGCCGGGCGTGGGCCAGGCGAGGCGGCGGCCGCTGTGTCCTCCTGCTCGGCACCCCAACCCATGGGAACTTGGGAGACCACGCCATTGTCCTCGCTGTCAGACACCTCCTCGCGGACGGCGGATTCCGCGGCAGAGTGATTGAAATAGCAGACCGCGCCTACCACCGCCACGCCGCCTGCATCCAAGCGCACGCCGCCCCCGACGACCTGGTGGCCATCCACGGCGGCGGGAACCTCGGAACCGTCTGGCCACTCGAAGACGACAAGATCACCGACATCATCCAACGCTTCAAGGACCACCACATCCTGGTGTTCCCCGAAACCTGCCACTACGACCAAGGGCCAGACGCGGAGCAAAGGCTCCGCCGCAACCAAGCCGCCTACCAGGCCGCCCGCCGCCTCACCCTCATGCTCCGCGACCGCGCCTCCCTCGACTTCGCGCGCCGCCACTTCCCAACCGCGCAGACCACCTTGGTCCCAGACTCCGTGCTATCCACACACAACGCGCCCACCAGCCGCCGCCGAAGCGGGGTGCTCGTCTGCCTGAGAACCGACCGGGAACAAGCGAACCGGGGGCTCCAAGCGGCGGCCGCCCGCATCCTCGAGCTCAAACAACTGCCCAGCCAGACCATTGACACCGTCATTCCCGGCAACCTCAGCCGCCGGGAGCGGCGCCGCGCGGTGCGCCGCATATGGCGGCGATTCGCCCGCTCCGAACTCGTCATCACCGACCGCCTCCACGGCATGGTCTTCGCCGCCATCACCGCCACACCCTGTGCCGCGTTCGACAACACCACCGGCAAAGTCAAGGGCACCTACGCCTTCCTCCGCCACCTCCACTACATCCGCTTCCTGGACGATCCGCAAGACCTGGATCGCGTGATCGATCAGCTAATCGGAGCCCCAGCGGCCTACCGTTTCGACTACCCGGCCGTTCCGCTGCCGCCGGCGAAGCACCCTTTGCTCCCAACGCGCGCTCCCTGACCGGCGCAGACCCGGCAAACTGCGGACTTGACGGGTCCCCTTCTCTGCGGGGGCGGCATCGTCCTCGGTCGAGGGATAGGTGCACCCGCAGCGCCGCGTCCACGCGGGCCAACCGCGCGGGACCGACCAGGCCCACGATTTGTCGACGGTCACGTTATTGAGCCGGGGTCTGTCACGAACCTGTGCATACGAACTACGCTGCCAGCACGCCTACCAGCAGCCCGGCGCTCGGGCGCCGCCGAGGTTCTTCCGCTCATGCGTTTTCCACCAAATCTCCGACCAGGCCTCGGAACCATATCCGTCCCGGCTCGTAAGTATCACCAACCGTGACAACCATAAACAGCCCTTGCTTGAGCAGTTTGTAGAGATCCGGGATGTGCCACAACGGCGAGTTCCCGGGGACCCCACGGTCAACCCACACAATCAATCGAGGATCGGCGGGGTGGACGGACCGGAAGCCTTTTTCCCCCCGGAGCACCAAAACGTCTGTGCCCACGACCAGCGCCCAATAGTTTGCCGCGCCCAAGTTGCCGCCGCCCAAGTTGCCGCCGCCCATGGCGACGACGACTACGCCGCGCTCGACGTCGACCGCCGCCCGGTCACCGAACATCGCGGGGCCATCGGCCCACGGATTCTTGAGGCCCAGGCCGGCGAGTGCCTCCTGTTCCTCGCGGGTTAGTTCCCGATAGACGAGGCTCATCGCCAGATCCTTTCGCCAGTCAACCCTTTACTCTTACCCGTGCAGACGGCTCCACGAACGGGGAAAGATTTGCCGCCCGTGTTGATCGTTACGGTGTTCATGCCGCCTCCAAGTGCCTTCCGAAATCGCCGTGAAAATGCAAATTCAACTGTCCTGGACGGCACACCACAATGCGCCGATTTCCTTCGCGGCGAACGCGTCCCGCAACAGCCGGTAAATCCCGTGCTCGCGCCAAAGCGGCGAGTCTGGCGGCCACGCCGAATCCAACCGCTGGGTCTCTACGAACAGTCCCCAGATCGTCTGCCCCCGTGCCCCGCGGGCGATCGCCTTCGAGGTGGATCCTGTGGCCTCCCATAAGGAAAACCCAAAACACATGCCTCTCGAACGCCCCGCCGCCCAGGGGGACCAACATCGCGCCGGCCTCGTCATCAATTGCGGCCGCCGACGCTCGCGCCGGCCCATTTCCCCACGGGTTGCCCAAACCCAGCGAATCGAACCACACCTGCTCATCCGGCGTGAACTGTCTAAACACAAAGCTCAATGAATGCTCCTCCTCCTGACTCGTGCCACTGTTTGGGGTGATGTGGTGGCTGGGGCTTTGGCCTGGGGTTTCGTGGGGTGTGCGACGGGGATTGGGCACTAATTATCTGCGCGGTAGCCTGGCTGGGTGGG